>JBEPZA010000099.1:0-3287 GCA_041641075.1 Aquificaceae bacterium
TTAAAAGAACATCTCTCAAAGAAGGAAAAACTCGTTCTTTTCAGATGGATACTAAAAGAGGAAATGGACGTTTTGGATGAGTATTGTGATGCTGAAGGCTTGCCAAAGAAGTATAAATTAGAACTGTGTCACCTTCACGATGTAAAGAAGGTAAACATTGCAAGACTGTTGAGCGTTATAGAGTATTACGATCCAGATTTCATAAAAACCTTGGCTTTTACTGACCCACGTGTGAGAACCTTTATAGGTTATTACTTTGAGTTCCTCAAAACTAATCCCTACGGTCACGAAGCTTTAGAACCTTCCAACCTTTTTGGTAACTGGGACTTTATAAAATACAAACTCAAAGTGCTCTTCCCTAATCTCTCCCTTGATGAAATAGAGAAATTCAAATTCAAAAGAAAAGAATTTATAGAGTATGTCAAAGAAAAAACGGGAGAGAGCTACGAAACCATAGAATCTAAGTTAAACAAAGCTACATGGTATGAAACAGTACCCTATCTACAACTTGAAGAAGAAATGTCTAAGATGTGGCATCCTGAACCTGTAATGACAGACGAGGACTGGGACTTTATCAAAAGGCACGTAAAGGGAAGAAAGAACATCTTTATAAAGGAGAATGGTAAAGAGAAGTTTGTATACATAGATGTGGACCTTTCCGATGAAGAGATAGATAAATACAGAAAGGACAGGGAAGGTTTGAAGAAATTGCTGATGCATCGTTACAACATAGATGAACATGGAGCAGAGCAAGTTCTCAGAAAAGCAGGTTGGGAATCGGAAACTTACCACATAATACCACCTATCCACACGGATGTGGTTCTGGATTATGGAAAAGAACGTGAAAGTGTAAAGGAAGTAGAAACACAAGAATCATCAGAAAACTTTCACATGGTAGCTAACTTCATAAGATATTTAGGAGGTTTAGAGCTACAAATTCTCAACTACTACGATTTAATCTATGACAAAGTGGAGGATCAAGTAAAGGAAATCTTAGACCTTATCATAAGAACTCAGAGGAAGATACTTGGTAAACTCTTTGGTATTTTCTACACCTGTGACCCAATAATGGCTGAAGCCATACTTACCATAAATCCAGAGCGTTACGAATTTTTAAAGAGCCTTTCCGTTAAAGACACCGTAAGAGATAAGGAATTTAAGCTGTTTAGCAATCCAATAGCTTGGAAAAAAGTCAAAGAAAGAATAATTATGAGATTTCCAGAGGTTACAGAGGAAGAACTGGAACAGTTGAAAGGTCAGAGGGAAAAACTTATAAGCATTCTGAGAGAAAGAACAGGAAACTCTATACAAACCATAGAGAAGGCATTGGAAGAGTGCGGATGGACAAAGGAAGAGGAAATACCAGCGGCTTTCAGACAGGTAGGACCCTAAAATTCTTTAAGCAAACCTCTAACTTTGTCCTCCCAGCCAGGATTGACGTAGGTAGCTTTTTTGAGTCTTCTCTTTCTGCTTTTTGCTTTATGGGTGTTGTAGTGTGATACGCCACTTTTCCACCTTTTTATTTTTCCAGTAGCGGTTATTTTAAACCTTTTTTTGGCTGATCTGTTGGTTTTCATCTTCACCTTAGCCATTTCTTACCTCCAAGGTTTTATATTTTAGCATAACACTTTACTCAAAGCTTCCAAAAAGGCATCGTTTTCTTCGGGTTCCCCTATACTAACCCTTAGGGCATTGTCCAGAATGTGAGACATATCCCTTATTAAAATACCTTCATGCAAAAGCTTTTTGTGAAGATCGCTAGCTTTCATGCTTTTTGTTCTAAAAAGTATAAAGTTTGCTTCACTTGGGAAAACTTCAAGTTCTTTGAAAGATAAAAGGGCATTGTATACTCTATCTCTTTCTTGAATGACCCTTTGAATCTTTTCCTGTATAAAATCGTAAAACTCAGTAAGTAAAAGCTTTGCTATTACTTGGGAAGGGTAAGTTATATTGAAAGGTAATCTCATTTTATTGATTTCGTAAGCTATCTCTTCTTTTGCTATCAATATTCCAACACGTAGTCCAGCCATGCCTATTTTGGAAAGGGTTCTTAAAACAACCATATTTTCCTTTTTTATAGCTTGGTCAAGGAAACTCTTCTTTGAATAATTAAAATAAGCCTCATCGATAACACAGAACAAGTTTAAACTGCATATTTTCTCTACCTTTTCTTTTGAAAAGCAGTTACCTGTAGGGTTGTTAGGATAAGAAAGGTAAGCAAGTGCAGGTTGCTTTTCTTGTATAGCTTTTATAGACTCTTCCAAATCTATATCAAAATTTTTGTCCAATTTAACTTCCACAGGCTCTCTTCCTAAAATTTTTGCTGATATTTGATACATGGGGAACGTAGGAACAGGATAAAATACACCTCTGTCAAATTCTCCAATTGCTATGGATAAGTAGTATATGAGTTCATCTGAGCCATTTCCCAAAACAATGTTCTCTGGGTTTACTCCTATCTTTTGAGATATTACCTGTTTGAGTTCTCTTGCGTGTGGGTCGGGGTATTTATTGAATGGTATTTTTGCAACTTCTTTGGCTATTCTTTCCTTTATGTAATCGGGAAAATCTATGCTTAACTCGTTTGACGAGAGCCTTACTTTGGCGATTGTTGTTTCGGTTTTGTATGGGCTTAAGCTTTCTATTCGTTTACTTATCATATTTCCTGTTTCTGAATGGTTTCTTCTTCTTCCTCTTCTTCGTCCTCACCCCTTCCTAAATAGATTTCCAACTCTGCTACTGTAGATTCCATAAGCTTATCTTCAAGTATGCCTTTAATCAATCTGTTGAGTTTTTTCTCATCTCCCAAAGCAATTCCATTTAACACATAATAAAGTCGCTTAGGAAGGGAAATTGTTAATCTTTTATATCTAGGTCCACCTTTTTTTCTGCCTTTTTTTGCCATTTTAGCCTCCTTTTCAAGTATTAGTAACATTATCTATTGTATCATATGATAGAATTTTATAAGTTAAGAACTCCTTGTTCAGTTTTATGGGTTTTTTGTTCATAACAAATATGGAAGAAGCTATTAATATTTTGTCATCTATAAGGTATCCATTTATATTTGCCTTTAAGATACTTAAAACTTTGTTAGTTTCTCTTATTGCAACTTCTTTTTTTAGTTTCCTTTGATCCATTAATATTTGTAGGGAATACTTTTCCCATTCGCTTTCCGTAAACAATTCAAAAAGTTCTATCACTTTACTTCCTAAAGGCGGAGGTTTTTTGTTGTTTTCTTTTAGTATCCTTTTGATTAGGTTTGACCTTATGTGTCCTATACCTTTTAT
>JBEPZA010000100.1:0-3215 GCA_041641075.1 Aquificaceae bacterium
GTATTTTGCCATTTCCTTTATGTTGTGATTCTTTAGTTTCTCGAAAGCGCTGGTATTTCCAGAGTAGTAGTGTGGAGCTCCACAACACCTTATATCTTCGGGAACTATAACTGTATAACCTGCCTTATTTAGAACCTTTATAGCATTTTCCCCAGTTTTACCATAAAAAGCATCTACCATGCAACCTGTGAAAAAAAGAAGCTTTGCTTTTTCTTCCTTTGCTTTAAACACCTTACCCCTAAGTCCAAAGGCTTGTGCAGATGGCTTTGGCATGAACTTTACGGCACCTGTTGGAAAAGGAACTTTTATTTCTTTGTTAGGTAACAAAGATAAAGCTTTACCCATAAGGGTAGTTACTTTTCTACCTACATTGGACTGAAGTAGCTCTAAGCTTTTTAAGCCTATGTTTTTTACGATGGATGAACCGAGCTTTTCTTTCTGAAGTTCCTTAGCCTTGACCATTATGTCTTTGTAGTGCACATCGTTTGGGCAGATCCATTCGCATCTTCTACACATGGCACACTGATCCCACTGCTGGGCTATCTCCTTATCCAGAACCAATTCACCTTTTATAACCATTTCCGCAAGAGCTAGTCTCCCGCGTGCGTATCCTCTCTCTTCTTCTATGATTGGATACGTTGGACAGACTGACTTACAAAGACCACATTTTACACATTTTTGTGCCAGTTCCAAAGGGATTTCTACCATTGTTAGTTTTTAAAATTAAACTACTTTAAGAGACATTAGATGATTTTAAACACATTTTAGTAAATACCGGAGAGAAGCTAATTTTTTAGTTGAAGATTTGATAACTATCTGGCGCATTCGTGTCCTACGTATACGAGCTCTATAAATAACAAAGGCTTATGTTTGTGTAAACAAGTCTTATATTTTATAATTAAAATCATATGATTGATATTAGCAAACTGAAAACCTTTGTAGCTGTAGCAGATCTTGGTAGCTTTTCAAGAGCATCGGAAATACTGTATATAACACAGCCCGCTGTCACTCAGCAAATAAAAGCCTTGGAAAAAATAGTGGGTGCCAAGCTCTTTCAGAGACAAGGTGGAAAAATCGTCCTAACCGACGAAGGTCAGAGAATATATCAAGCGGCTAAAGCTCTATTGGGTGACTACGAAAGTCTAATGGAAGAAATGGCAAAGATAAAAAAAGACTTCAAAGATCTACTTTTCATAGGTGTAAGCACAACACTGAGTGAGTTCCTAATTCCAGAACTTATAGTGGAGTTTCATCTACAAATGCCCAATATAAACATTAAGGTTTTTGTGGAGAACTCGCAACAGATAGAGGAAGGTTTGACATCTGGTGTTTTAAATGTGGGTATCATAGAAAGAGAGCCATCCGATAAGTTTGCTTCTGTGAAATGGTTCAGCGACGATGTTATTTTCTTTACCTATCCCGAGCATCCCTTTGCAAAAAGGGGTGTCATAGAACCGGAAGAACTCTACGAAGTAGATTTGATATTTAGAGAACCAAATTCTGGAACACGCAGAGTGGTAAAAGAAAAACTCGACGAGCTGGGTATAATTTTCGAAAAGCTCAGAATTAAAGTAGAAATAAACTGTGGAAGGTCTATACTTAGTATGGTCAAGCTAGGATACGGTGCAAGCTTTTTATCAAAAGGCATACTACAAAAGGATCTCGATGCTGGAAATATTGTCGAAGTAAAAATTAAAGGATTCAACGCCAGCAGATGGTATTACATAATCCATCCAGAAGGTTCTAGACCCACATTTCTTGCAAGTAAGTTTATGAAGTTTTTACTTTCCAAATCCAGCCAGCTATGCACTTAGGTGTGATATTTGACGTAGACGGTGTAATAATAGATGTAAGCAACTCTTACCATTACTGTATAAAGGAAACCGCACAGTCTTTCCTAAAAAAAGAACTGGATATACACGAAGTTAGAAGATTAAAATTTGAGAGTGGTATAAACAATGACTACCTGGCAACGCTTTACGTAATAAGACACTTTGGTAAGGATGCCAATTTAGAGGATGTCATACGAACCTTTGACAACACATACAAAAGCCTGAGGGATAAAGAGAGACTTATCCTGAACCACGACTTTTTTAAAAGCTTAAAAGAAAAAAACTTAAAACTCGGTGTTCTTACGGGTAGACCAAGACAAGACCTTACATATGCCTTCGAGAGATTTGATCTATTTAAATACTTTGATTGCATAGTGGATGATGATACCATAGAGCATCCCAATCTTAGAAAACCACATCCATACGCTCTGTATTTTTGCATTAGCTCCATGAATCTCTCAAAGGCGGTTTACATAGGTGATAGCCTATCAGACTATAAGATGTGGGTTGAGTATAAAAATCTACACAAGCAACCTTTGGTGACTTACATACACTTTGGATCCAATACGGATATACAAGGTGTTGTAAAGGCAAGAAACCAAGAGGAACTTACTCAAGCTCTGCAAGAGGTTTTGCAAACTCCTTAGTTAGCAATGGTATACCTTCTTCTATTGGATAGAATACCCTACAGTTTTGACATACCAAAACATCCTTTTCTTGGATATAATCCAAACTACCTTTGCATATAGGACATGCAAGTATGGACAAAAGTTCTTTATCAATCATTTCTCTTTTTCATACTCCCAAAGCTCTTTCATTAAGTTTACAAAATCCGTGTAATCCTTATTAAGCTTACTTTTTAAGATTTCTTCATCGAAGATAAGCTCTCCAGAAATAGGAGAGTAATCTATGTGCTGTAAATCTGAAATATTCAGGCCAAATATAAACATGTATGCTTGAGCATCTTTTTTGAACTTGTAGAACTCCTCTTCGTAGTGCTCTGATTTCTTAGTTACCCAATGGTAAGCGCCACCAAATGGATTAAGCCAATACGGATCGTTATTTACAACACAGTATTCAGACCTTTTGATAGAAACTAGATCATCAAGAACGTCGCCATCGGGCATAAGAACCGCCCAAATCCTGTTAGTAAATGGATTTACAAGAAATTCTACGGTTTTCTCGTCCATGGGAAGAATTATACAGGAAATATTAAAAACCCCCGGGACGACCTACTTTCCCGTGCCGTTCGCCCGGCACAGTATCATCGGCGCTGGAGGGCTTAACTGCCGGGTTCGGAATGTTACCGGGTGTTTCCCCTCCGCTATGGTCCCGAGAGAAACTTTGACAACTCAATAGGTCTTTCTTTCTGTAGGTGTGTAA
>JBEPZA010000101.1:0-3175 GCA_041641075.1 Aquificaceae bacterium
GTGACAAAAATTATGACTTCTGGTATATTCCCTTCAGCTTTGGAGTTTATGGACAAGGATGCTATATCTGCCGTGGAAAGGTTTAAACCCGTAGGTCTTCCCAGTGCTGAAGCTTTACTTCTCATAGAAGTGGATGGACCACCGGAAAGTGTAAAAAGCGATATGGCTTCTTTGGAGTCTTTGTTAAAAGCTATGGGAGTTGAAGTGAAAGTTTCAAGCACTCAAGAGGAAGCGGAAAAACTTTGGACAGCTCGTAAAAATCTCGGTCCAGCTTTAGGTAACCTCAAATCTGGAAAAATAAACGAAGACATAGTTATACCAAGAACCTACCTTGCAGAAGCTATACCCAAAATAAGAGAAATTGCAAAGGAATACGACCTTACTATGGTGATATTTGGTCACATTGGTGATGGCAACTTGCATGTAAACTTTCTCTATGACAAAAACAATAAAGAAGAAGAGGAAAGAGCGGAAAGAGCAGTGGATAAAGTTTTTGAACTTGCGCTCTCATATCACGGTTCCATAACGGGAGAACACGGTGTTGGACTCACCAAAAGGAAGTTTTTAAAATGGCAACTAGGAGAAGTAGGAATGGATATCTTAAGAGGAATAAAGCAGGTATTTGATCCAAAAAATCTCTTCAATCCGGGTAAAGTGTTGTAAAATTATTGTCGGGAGGTAAAAGATGGAATTTTTGGGAAAAAGTGAGTCTCCTCTTACCTTTGATGAGTGGGAAGCTCTGGAATCAGCTATCATAGAAGTAGCAAAAAAGAACTTAGTATGCAGAAGATTCATACCAGTTACTGGTCCAATTGGTGCAGGTCATCAAGTCGTAGCCTACGATGTTTACTATGGTGTGGAACCTGGAAGTTGTGAGGTAAAACCTGGTGAAGAAGTTCAAAGCTGTGAACCTGTAAGGGTTGGAACAAGAAAGTATGTAACTATGCCCACAATATACAAACCTTTTACCATAACGTGGCGTGACTTAGAATACTACAGACAATTTAACCTTCCTATAGATACATCTACAGCAGCTGCAGCAGCTTTTGCTACCGCTGTGGCAGAAGATACTCTCATAATCCATGGGGACAGAAAGTTGGAGATAGAAGGTCTATTAAGTGTAGAAGGTCGGCAAACTATGTCCATGAGCGATTGGGACGTGGTAGGTAACGCTTTCAATGATGTTTCCTTAGGTATAGCCAAGCTGTCCGAGTCGGGGTTTTTTGGTCCCTATTACTTACTGCTAAATCCGAAGGACTACTTTAAATTAAACAGGGTTTACCATAACACGGGGCTTTTGGAAATTGAACAGATAAAGAAGATTGTTTCCGATGTTTTCTACACACCTATAATGCCTCAAGGTAGAGCGGTATTGCTATCATCCGGTCCTCAAAACATAGACATAGTAGTTGGATTGGATATAAGCTTGGCATACGTAGAGACTTCTAATATGGTCCATTACTTTAGGGTGATGGAAATTGTAGTTCCTCGGATAAAGCGTCCTGGCAGTATTTTGGTAATCGGCAAATAAATATGTTATAATTGAAAACATACTCTTTTCAAAAACCTTGCGGGGGTAAGCATGAATTTATACGAGTATGAAACTTACGAAAAGGTATTCAAAAAGTATGGAATACCTACGCCTCGCTTTATGTTTGCGGATCACGTGAACGATGAAATAGTAAACTTTGTAAATCAGTTGGGAACATGTGTTGTCAAATCACAAGTTTTAGTAGGCAAAAGGGGAAAGGCTGGAGCGGTAAAAATCTGTAAAACTCCAGAAGAAGCGATAGAAACTATTGAAGCTCTCCTCCACTATCCAGTATACGGTGAAATGCCAGTAGGAGTCATTGTATCTGAAAAAGCAAACATTCTAAAAGAGCTTTACGCCTCTATAACTTACTCCACCGAAGTGAGAGCTCCCGTTTTGACGTTGAGTTTGGAAGGTGGAATGGACATAGAAGAGGTCCCACCTGAAAAGGTGCGCTCATGGCCAATAAACCCTCTCAAAGGTTTGTATCCCCATATGGTAAGGAATTACCTTCTTGAACTAGGTTTCCCACAGGAATACATGGGTGTTTTAAGGGAACTCTCAGAAATCATTGCCAATATGTACAGAGCCTTTTGGGAAGCGGAAGCTAGACTTTTAGAGATTAACCCTTTAGCTATATGTGATGTAAATGGTAAGCAAAAAGTAATGGCTTTGGATGCTGTTGTAACCATAGATGATGATGCTTCTGTTCCTCCTGCAAAGATATACGGTGTAAGAACTGCAATGAAGAGACCACCAACAGAAAGGGAAATAGAAGCTTCCCTCATAGACAGAGATGACCACAGAGGAAAGGCGGGTTCTTACGTGGAAGTTGATGGTGATATAGCTATGATGACTTTTGGAGGTGGAGGCTCCACAGTTACAATAGAAACCACTTACGCCATAGGACTAAGACCTGCCAATTTTACAGACATAGGTGGCAATCCTCCCGCTGAAAAAATGTACAAAATTACAAGAATTATCCTTTCAAAACCTGGTATAAGAGGTGTGCTTGTGTGTGGAGGCACGGCAAACAACACACGTATAGATGTGACATTAGGTGAAGGCGTAGCCAACGCCATAAGGGATCTGTATAAGGAAGGAAAGCTAAACCCTGATTGGATATGGGTTGTAAGGAGAAACGGACCTGAGGCAGAAAAAGGTTTATACATGCTGTATCAGGCTATGAAAGAATGCAATGTCAAAGCGGAAATATATGACTCTTCTTTGCCATTAACTGAAGCCCCCATTAGGCTAAAGGAGATCTTAGATAGGTGTGAATCGATAAAGGAGAAAGCTAGGGAAGATAGACCTCTCACGGAAGAGCAAGCTAAAGACCTTGGTATATAGGAGGAATACATGATTGGCACTGTGTATCTAAATGATAAAACGAGAGTTTTAGTTATAGGCATAACCGGAAGAGAAGCATCTCAAGTAGTTACCGAATCAGAAGCCCTCTATCCAGGCTTTATAGTAGCAGGCGTCACACCTGGAAAAGGTGGCTCACAGGTTGCAGGTAAGCCTGTTTACAACACCGTCAAAGAAGCCTTAGAAAAGCATCCAGAAATAAACACGGGTTTAGTTTACGTTCCACCATCTTCTGTAAAGGATGCTGTGATAGAGTTAATCGATAATAACATAAAG
>JBEPZA010000102.1:0-3103 GCA_041641075.1 Aquificaceae bacterium
TATAACCTCGGTAGCTTTTATCTCACCGCTTTTTACAAGGTTGGAAATTTCGTAAGCGGACATTTTCCAAAGCATGTTTAAAATTATAAGGTATGAAACTAACTACGGAAACTAAAGTGGGAGCTTTTGTTGTTGCAGTGGCATTAGCCTTTGCTTTTGTGATACTAACCTTTGGGGAGGTCCCTATATTCAGGGAAGGCACGAAAGAATACATTGCTGTATTTGACGATGTGGCTGGGCTTACAAAAGGCTCTGAAGTTAGAGTAGCTGGGGTAAAGGCTGGAAAGGTAAAAGACGTAAGGATTAGCAAAGGGAAAGTAGAAGTAGTTTTTGAAATAAAAAAGGATATACCAATATACAGTGACGCATATGTAGAGATAGGAACTCTAGGACTGTTGGGAGATAAATACCTATCCGTATATCCCGGGTCAGTTAGCATCGAAGAGCTAAAGCCTGGTTCATACATAACCCAAGTTAGAGGTTATGCAGATACAGACTTACTCATAAAAGAATTAACACAAGCCGCACAGAACTTAAAAGCCATTCTGGAAGAAAATAGAGAAAGTGTGAAGCTCATCACCGATAACTTAGCTGTCCTAACACAGAACTTAAACCTTGTGGTTTTAGAGAACAGAGAAAACTTAAAATCTTCCATAAGGAACTTAGATTTGCTTCTCGTAACGCTCAACAAAACACTTCCTCAAACACTAGCATCCATAGAAAAACTGGCAAACAACTTAGATGAAATTTCCGGAGAAAACAGAGAGGATATAAGGTTAATTGTAACAAACTTAAGACAGCTCTCATCGGACCTAAAAACCACCTTACCAGAACTGAGTTACAACTTAAATGAGATGTCAAAGAACATAAATAACTTAGTGTCAAATAATCAAGAGAACATCCAAGTAACCCTGAACAACTTAAGGGAAAGTTCTAATAGACTCAACAACATACTTGCATCCATAGAAAAAGGTGAAGGAACCTTAGGCAAGCTAATAAAAGACGAAGAACTCTACCAAAATGTCACAAAGATAACAAAAGGTATATCCAAAGCAAGTGAGCTAGCCGAAAGAACCAACCTATACGTAGGCTTTAGGGGAGAGTTTTACAAAGAAGGAGAATCTAAAGGTATTTTGAGTGTAAGACTTCAACCAGATGAAGAAAAGTATTATCTTCTGGAGATAGTCGGAGATTCCAGAGGAAGATATACAAAAGAAGAGTTTAACGGTAAAGCGGTAATAAAAAAAGAGTTTAAGCCCGAGCTAACGCTCCAGTATGCAAGGATATTCCCGATTAGTGATGAAAAGAAACTAGTTGTAAGGGGTGGATTAAAGGAATCTACAGGTGGAATTGGTGTTGATTTTATTTATAACAACAGATTGGCTTTTACATCGGACATTTGGGACTTTGGGAGAAGAGATTACAAAAACGTACAAAAAGACTTGAAGGCAAATCTCCAGGTTGCCGCTGAATACAGATTCAACGGTCCTCTCTACATAAGGGTAGGCGGGGATGATTTACTAAATCCTAAACTACGTGGACCTTTTGTAGGTGCAGGCTTGCTGTTTACAGACAACGACCTAAAGTACCTTTTGGGTACTATGCGTTTGCCTCTTCCATAGAAAGACTAAATTTTTAAATATGTATGAGAAATACATACACAATCTTTATAGAATAAACCTAAATCTTAACCAAAAGGACACACTTTTAATACTCACAGATAAAGAAAAAAACTACCTATTGGAGCTTTTGGAAGAGTTTGAAAATACAGCATATACATTAACAAAAAACGTAAAAGCTTACGCCTATGAATCTCTGAAAGGACATGGTAAAGAACCTACAGAGGATGTATGGGTTTTAACCTTTGGAGAAGAAGCCACAGAAGAACTAAACAAAACGGGACTGCTTAGGAAAATAATAAACAAGGAAGAATATAAGGAAGAACAAGTAGTAAGTCTTCTTAAAGAGAAGGCAAAAAATGTGCCTACATGTGTAGTAGCCTTTGCTTACTACTCCACTACACACACTTTTTACAGAAAAGTTTTAACCAATTACTTTGGGACTAGATACGCTTCTATGCCACTCTTTGATCCTAACATGTTTTTAGGTCCAATGGATGTAGACTGGGATTATGTATCCAAATTGAGTTTGGATATAGCAGATATAATCACAGAAGCTGAGTGGGTGCACGTAAAGGATAAATTAGGCACGGACATTGAGTTTTCGATAGAAGGGAGAAAAGGTATAGCGGATACTGGACTTTTCCACAATCCAGGAGATTTTGGAAACCTACCAGCGGGTGAGGCTTTTGTGGCTCCTATAGAGACTTCAGCGTATGGAACTTTATGTATAACTTACGGACCAGATAGAAAATTACAAAATCCTATAAGGTTGAAATTTAAAGATGGATTGGTTGAAAGTATAGAAGGGAAGGAGGACTACAAAGATTACTTGGAAAGTATTTTCAGTAAGTATCCTAAGGCGAGACATATAGCAGAGTTCGGAATTGGTACGAACCCAAAAGCCAGTAGATTGGACAATGTCTTGGAGGCTGAAAAAATTCTTGGTACAATACATATAGCTATAGGTGATAATATGAGCTTTGGCGGTACCAACAGAGTACCTTTCCATACAGATTACGTGGTTTTTGAACCTTATGTAGCGGTAGGAGGTAAAGGATGGCAAAAGATACTCTTAGAGAGAGGGAATCTAAGGAATTTAAGTTAGAACTTATAAAAAAAGTTCCACTTTTTGAAGATTTAAGCAAAGAGGAATTACAAGATGCCATAGATTACATGCAAGTTAAAGACTTCAGGAGGAATGAGTATGTATTTTTCGAAGAAGAGGCGGAGCCTGGCATATACATACTGGTGGAAGGGTTCATAAAGCTACTAAAGGAAACTCAGGACGCACGTATAGTTATAGTTAAACTGGTTTATCCTGGGGACATATTCGGCTGGATCGAGTGGGGCAAAAAAACACCCAAAAGCACCTACACAGCAAAAACCATTTTGGAGTCTAGGACCCTGTATATATCCAACAGGGACTTTATAACCCTTGCCATAAAGCACCCAGCCATAGCCATCAAAATGACATGCGAAGC
>JBEPZA010000103.1:0-3066 GCA_041641075.1 Aquificaceae bacterium
GCACTACGAATCGCTCAAATCCCTATTGCATACATTGAACATTCCATACGTAGAAAACTACAACCTTGTAAGGGGACTTGATTACTATACAAAGACAGTTTTTGAGGCTGTTTCTCAAGAGGAAGGAATTACCGTAATAGCTGGGGGGAGATACGACTATCTGGTAGAAGAACTGGGTGGTCCGCCTACACCCGCCATAGGCTTTGCGGTAGGCATAGAAAGACTTTCTATGCTCCTGAAAGAAGCTCCAAAAGATGATGAACTTTACGTAGTCGTTCCCTTTGGGAATGTCTTGGATTACGCTCTGGGCGTATGCAACAAACTCAGGGAAAAAGGGAAAAGAGTGGAGTTTTCTTACAAAAAAGGAAGCTTAAAAAAGCAGTTGGAACTGGCTAACAAGCTGGGTGCATCTTACGTCGTGATAATAGGCGAGGATGAAAAACAAAAACAGGTAATTACCATAAAAAACATGCAGTCAGGAGAGCAAAAACTAATCAAAGTAGAAGATTTATAAGCTCATTAATATCTATCTGATGCAAGGTCTTCTTGTAAAAGTTTTTGAAATTCACCAGTTATTAGCAACCGTGCAAAGTGGTATTTTCTGAATCCCATAATTTGTTAATCGTATGCTTTCACTTCGTTGATGTTTGGCAGAGTATCTCGAGCAGTTTTTTAGCAGAATCTTGCTCCGCTTCCTTTTTGCTTTTGCCCGAACCTATGGTTCTGTAGTCTTTTATAACACACTCTACCTGAAAAATTTTGTTATGCTGAGGTCCAGTGACGCTTATCACTCTATACGACGGTCTTTCTTTCCACTTCTTCTGTGTTATCTCCTGAAGGATAGTTTTGTAGTCTCTCTTGTATTCTTGAGATTTAATCTTTTGCAGAATCACTTCCCTGTATAGTTTATTGAATAAGTCCCTTACATAGTTTAGGTCTTTGTTGGAATCTATGTATATGCTAGCCCACAGAGCTTCGAACACATCAGACATGATGGATGTGTTACTCCTTATGTCGGATTTTCCGCCGTTTGCCAGTATGTAGGAAGCCAAATTAAGTTCTTGAGCAAGGCTCGCCAAAAAGTCCTCACTCACAAAGAAGGCCTTCATTGGAGCCAGGTCTCCTTCTTTGAGGTTTCCAAATTCAGAAACTAGTATTTCAACTACAAAGAGATTTATAATTGAATCCCCCAAGAATTCCAAAAGTTCGTAGTTTCTTTTTTTATCGTCCGATGAATGAGATTTGTGGGTTAAAGCCCTAACAAGTATGCTCTTATCTCTGAATTTGTATCCGATACGACTTTCTAAATCATCAAAGCTTTCTGAAGACAATACAGGCATTGGTTCCACCGAAGCCGAAAGAATTGGAAATAGCAACACTTACCTGTTTTTGTATAGCTTTATTTGGCACGTAGTCAAGATCACATTCTGGATCCGGATTTTCTAAATTTATAGTGGGCGGAATAGTTCCAAAATAAACTGTTAACACAGTTGCTATGGCTTCGACAGCGCCAGCTGCACCTAAAAGATGCCCTATCATGGATTTATTGGAGCTTATTTTTAGTTTGTATGCATGCTCTCCAAAAAGACTCTTTATTGCCAAAGTTTCCGATTTGTCATTTAATGGTGTAGAGGTTCCGTGTGCGTTTACGTAATCTACTTCTTCGGGTTTAATTTTGGCGTCTTCTAAAGCTAACTTCATGCACATATAAGCACCTTCTCCATCGGCGCATGGAGCTGTTATGTGGTAGGCATCGTCCGTAGCTCCATAGCCTGCAAGTTCGGCGTATATTTTTGCTCCTCTAGCTTTTGCATGTTCATACTCTTCGAGAACTAAAACTCCTGCCCCTTCTCCCATAACAAAACCATCCCTGTCTATGTCAAAGGGTCTAGATGCTGCCTTTGGGTTGTCGTTACGTGTAGAAAGTGCCTTCATGGAAGCAAATCCCGCTATACCTAATGGAGTTATGGCACTTTCGCACCCACCTGCTATTGCGATGTCTATATCCCCTTTCTGTATCAGTCGCATGGCATCGCCGATGGCGTGGTTTCCTGTAGCACAGGCGGAAACTACACAGTAGTTTGGACCCTTAAAACCATGCCTAATTGCTATCAATCCACTTGCCATGTTGGAGATGCCGTAAGGTATGAAAAAAGGTGAAACTCTCCTTGGACCTTTTTCCATCAAAACCTTTTGTTGCTCCTCTATGTCTCTAAGTCCACCTATACCTGTGCCTATTATGACACCTACTCGATACGGGTCGAATTTAGAACTATCTAAACCACTGTCCTTTATCGCTTCATCTGCAGCAGCGATGGCAAACTTTATAAAATCGGATACCTTTTGGATTTCCTTTCTGTCAAAGTATAACTCAGGTTGAAAGTCCTTTACCTCGGCGGCTATATGCACAGGTAAGCCTATCTCTATGGGGTCAAACCTCTTTATTATGTCTACACCGCTTACACCTGCTACTAAGTTATCCCAAAATTTATTTATGCCTGTTCCAATGGGGGATACAACCCCAAGACCTGTAACCACTACCCTTCTCATCAAGCTTTTACTTTTTCCCTTAAGTAGTTTATAACGTCACCTACCGTCCTTATCTTTTCCGCATCTTCATCAGGTATTTCTATTCCAAACTCTTCCTCAAAAGCCATTATCAGCTCAACCACGTCCAACGAATCAGCTCCGAGGTCTTCTACAAACTTTGCTTCGTTGCTAAGTTTGTCCATTTCTACTCCCAGTTGGTCCATTATTATTTCTTTTACTCTTTGCTCAAGGTCCATATCTTAAAACCTCCTCTGAAATGTTTGTGTAGATATTATACCATACTTATGCTTGATTTTTATCTATCAGACTCTTGATAAACTTTACTGCATCCTCTTTGGTTTTAACTATCCCTTCCATCTGAGCAGTTTCCAGTTCCTTTTTAATCTTTCCTACAGTTGGTCCCTCCGGAATGCCTAATATATCCATAATCTCCTTTCCATTAAGGAGAGGCTCTACAGGCACTTGAGAATACTTACTTTTTTTGTATTGGTAAAGGTCATGTATAACTTCTAAGAG
>JBEPZA010000104.1:0-3064 GCA_041641075.1 Aquificaceae bacterium
ATACTATGATAGACACGCACTGTCATTTGGATCTTTTAAAAAAGGAAGACTTTGAGCAAGCTATTTCTGACCCTAACTTAGAGTACTTGATAACGGTAGGCTACGATAGGAAGACCATAGAAAACGCCATCAAACTAGCGCAAAATTACGAGCATGTTTACTGCGCTATAGGGTTTCATCCTCATGAAGCGGATAAAGTAACGGACGAGGACTTGGATTGGCTCAAACAAGTTGCAAAGGAGAATAAAAAGGTTGTGGCTTTGGGAGAGATGGGTCTTGATTACTACAAAAATTACTCACAGAAAGAAAAGCAACAGGAAGTTTTTAGAAAACAAATAAGGTTAGCCATAGAGCTTGGACTGCCTATAGTGGTTCACTCAAGGGATGCAGAGGAAGATACCATCAGAATTTTGGAGGAAGAACAGGCTTACAAAGTAGGTGGTGTAATGCATTGCTTCACAGGAAGCTACCAATTTATGAGAAAATGTGTAGAGCTAGGATTTTACATCTCTTATTCTGGTATAGTCACTTACAAAAACGCCCAAAGTCTCAGAGAGGTAGTAAAGAGAACTCCTACAACTAGGTTGCTTATAGAAACGGACAGTCCCTTCTTGGCACCTGAACCCGTAAGAGGTAAACCTAACAAACCTTCCAACTTACATTACATAGCGGAAGCTATTGCTCAGCTTGTTCCAAACACTTCAATAGAGGATGTAGACAGAATGACCACTCAAAACGCAAAACTCCTTTTCAACCTTGGAAACTTAAACAAGAAGGAATCTATTACCTACATAATCAACAACAAGCTTTACATAAACTTGACTAACAAATGTAACTTGCATTGTGTTTTTTGCCAAAGGGAAAGGGAAAGAAACTTCTGGGTAAAGGGTTACTGGGTTTGGGTAAGCAGGGACCCGAGCGTAGAGGAAGTGATAAAGGAGATTGGGGATCCAACAAGATACGATGAGGTCGTTTTCTGCGGGTATGGCGAATCCACTCTTTCCTTAGATAAACTTAAAGAAATAGCCAAGTATGTAAAGCAGAAAGGAGGAAAAGTTAGAGTAGACACCAACGGACTCATGTTCACTTTTGCATCAAGAGAAAAGCTAAGGGAACTAAAAGGACTTGTGGATGTCTGGTCAGTGAGCCTAAACGCTCAAGACGAAGAAACATACAACCAGGTGTGTAAACCTATACAACCCAATGCCTACCAAAAGGTAAAGGAATTTATAAAGGCAGCTGTGGAGGAAGGCTTTGAAGTTATAGCCACAGCTGTGGAATTTGACGGAGTGGATATGGAAAAAACAAAGCAAGTCGCACTCTCTCTTGGTGCCAAGTGGCGTGGAAGGATTTTCGAAAGTATAGGCTAAAAAAAGCGAGACCTTCCATGGTCTCGCTAAAAAGGGAAGTGTACCATGCAAGTTTTTTACGCGTAGTTTTTAATTATGATTATCAAACCTGTCCCGATGAATACTATAGCCCATATGGTTA
The DNA here is from genome assembly GCA_041641075.1 of Aquificaceae bacterium. GTDB lineage: Bacteria > Aquificota > Aquificia > Aquificales > Aquificaceae > JBEPZA01. The sequence goes on from JBEPZA010000104.1 coordinate 1,492, forward strand.
CTATCAATATGGACAAATCACCAATGTGAGACTCCCATTCTTTTGCCTGATAGACTTGACCTTTCTCTGTTTTGCCAGCTCTGTATGCCATCCACCACGTGTAAGCGTAAAGTATGCCTCCAGTTAGCATGGTGCCTAAAAACAACATGGGAGATAACCACTCTAGGTTTAATTTGTATTGGTATATGGAATACCCGAATTGAGCCGTAGCGGCTACTCTTATGTATTCTCTAAATATGGCTACAAGAAGGATAGCAACCCCACCAACAAGCAAGGATGGAACAGCCATAGCTTTTGGATTTTTCTGAGCTATGAACAAGAAAGCAGCAGATGCCAAAAGACCAGCTATGCTGAGAAGTGCTGGGAGGCTAGTTCTCACTCCCCATTGACTGGGTGTGCTGAAAACATACAGAACGTAGGTTACTATCCAAGGAATACTCGATACTAAAGCAAGTTTGGCTCCCACTTTGGCAGACCAGTCCAGGTAATTTTGATCCATATCCTTTCTACCGCTAAAGTACCACCCATACAGCATCATAAAAATACCGGTTACTGAAACAGATGGAAACACTAGAAAAGATAGAAATCTAAAAATATTAAAAGCGTATATGTTCCAACCGCTATGGTTCATTGTGGTTCCACCGGATGTGTACCACTCGGCCCACTTTTCTGGATACAGAGCCTGGTAGTTAACCACGTGGATTATAAATCCAACTGTGAGCAAGAGAATTACGCCCACTATAGAAAACGGTATGGCGACTGCGGGTTTGTTTTTCCCAAAGTATGCTCCCCATATCGCATAGTATCCAATGAGTAAGAATAATATAAACATCATGTACCATGAAGCGGATAAATTTGCGGATGCATACCAAAGGGGGTCATATATCACTTGATAAAAAAGAAGTGGAGCTACGCCTAAAACTATCGCTAAAGAAACGCTAACTTTGGATAACTCTAAGGTAGCTTTGGCTAGTTTCTTCCACTGGTCTTCTTTTCGTGTGTAGCCATAGATAGCAACTAAGAGACCACCTATAGATGTGTAGACAAATACTATGTGAAAGACCCATGTAATGACCTGGAGCACTTGCATAACTACGGGATAGAAAGGAGCTCCCGCAGGATCAGCCATTGCCTTTAGCATCTGTCCTACTGCTTGCTTATCGGCAGAAAGAGCCAAATTACCACCTATTAACAAAAGGGCCAGAAGGCCCAACAAGAACAACCTTATTATGTTCTGATAAATGGTCGTGCTCATTACTTTGCCTCCTTAGCGACAGCTTCCATTGGAACTTCTATCTTTGCGGAAACACTACCACCTTTTGAAACCATGTCAGCTATGTAAGCTGAGAGTGCTCTTAGTTCTTCATCTGTTCCCACAAATCTTGGCATGTACGGTGGTGGGTTATCTCTTAGGTAGCTTGAAAGGAAGCCATATACTGCGTTAGGATCTGTCATGCCATCGAACTTCTTACCAAAAGGTCTAAGTCCTGTGGAACCTGTTACGTTGTGGCAACCGGAGCACTGCAATATTGCTATAGCTTTACCAGCCATAATCATGTTTTGGTCGTTAATG
>JBEPZA010000105.1:0-3032 GCA_041641075.1 Aquificaceae bacterium
TCAGAAGTTTATATATAATGCACGTTGTAGAAGCTTCGTAAGGATCAATATAATCGTGCTCTCCGTAGAAATCTCCACCAATATGATGGTCTATTCTTATTTTTTTCTTTGCATTTACCACTGTTCCTGCCCTATAAAAGCCACTAGCATCAACTATTATACCTACATCAAAGACTTCATCCAAAGGAAGCTTTAAAACATCCTCTACACCTGGCAAAAAGTCCAAAAAGTGAGGCACGCTATCCTTACAAGCAACCTTTACATTTTTACCTTTCTTTTTGAGGAATTTATACAAGGCAAGCGCACTCCCCAGCGTATCTGCATCTGGGTTTTCATGGGAAAAAACCAAGATGCTACCTTTTTCGTTTTTTAGAAAATCTATTATGGGAATACTTTCCACCTTCATAGCTTTCTACCTCCAAGCTTTAAGAATTTACCCCCATTTGTTTGAGAGCATTATGACATCTGATACATACTTCCCCAACCATTTCATTTTCATCGTAATACATCCAGCACCTAGGACATTTTACACCTTTTATCTTAGAAACACCTATAAATAAACCTTTTAGATTCTCTGCCTGTGTAGTATACTTTCCGCCTTCTGCAAAATCCACTTTACTTACGGTAAAAAGATACTTAAGGTAATCCATATACTTTTGTTCTATTCCTTGAGTGCTTCCCCATATGAAGACATGAGCTTCGTAAGGATGATTTATCTCTTTTTCCTTTCTTGCGATTTCCAATGCTCTCATCACTTCATCTCTAAGTGTCAAAAGATACTCGTAATCCTTTAGAAGCTGTTCATCTATATGTTCTTCCATCACCTGTGGCATTGTATAAAGAAACACGCTTTCTGGTAAGGTATTATCTATGTTTCTCAAATGTTCCCAAACTTCCTCGGCAGTGAAGCTTAAAAAAGGTGCTATTATACACGTAAGCCTTAGTAAAATTTCCCATAAGGCTGTTTGGGCTGATTTTCTTTCCCAAGAGTGTGGAGCATAAATGTATAATCTGTCCTTTATCACATCAAGGTATATAGATGAGAGCTCTACAGAACATAAGTTTCTTACCTCTTGATAGACTCTATGGAACAGGTAATTTTGATAATGCTCATTTATAGCTTTTGTAAGTTTGTTTACGTATGAAACTATCCACCTGTCAAAGTGATGAAGCTTTTCGTAAGGAACTTTCTCCTTTGGATCAAAGTCGTAAAGGTTGGCAAGAAGGAATCTTAAAGTGTTTCTGATTTTTTTGTAGTCCTCCGCCACTTTTTGGAGAATGTTCTTCCCAAGTTTTACATCCTCTGTATAATCCTCTGATACCACCCAAAGTCTCAGTATATCCGCACCGTAAGTATTTATTACCTCCTGAGGTGATACCACATTACCCAAGGATTTAGACATCTTTCTACCGCTTTCATCTACCGTAAAACCATGTGTTAAAACTGCCTTGTATGGAGCATCTAAGTGAGAAGCTACGGATTCTAAAAGAGAAGATTGAAACCATCCTCTATGTTGGTCCGAGCCTTCCAGGTATAGATATGCTTTATCAATACCCCTTCTTCTTAGGACGTATGCGTGAGAAGAACCTGAATCGAACCAAACATCCAATATATCCTCTTCTTTTCTAAACTCTTGACTTCCACACTTTGGACATCTGTAACCTTCAGGTAAAAGCTCCTTTTCTGTAAGTTCAAACCACAAATCCGCTCCTTTCTCTGAATTTTCAAATAACTTTGCAATATGCTCAAAGACTTCCCTTTCTGAAACTACGTAATTGCACTTTTTGCAGTAAAAAACGGTAATTGGAACTCCCCAGTATCTCTGCCTGGATATACACCAATCGGGTCTATTTTCCAACATGGAGCGTATTCTATTTTCTCCATAATGAGGAATCCACTTAACATTTTTTACACTCTCTAAAGCCATTTCTCTGAGTGTCTTATCTTGGTATGGTGTATCCATACTTATAAACCATTGGTATGTTGCCCTAAATATAACTGGGTTTTTGCATCTCCAACAGTGAGGATAAGAGTGTATTATTTTTCCTTCAAAAAGCAAAAGATTCCTTTCCTTTAGATCCTGGATTATCTTAGAATTGGCATCAAAAACTCTTATTCCTCTTATAAATTCTGGCGCTTCGTCTGTAAATCTGCCTTCGTCATCTACAGGAGCGAAAGCATCCAAATTGTAGCGAAGTCCTACTATATAGTCCTCTCTACCGTGTCCAGGAGCCATATGAACCAAACCTGTTCCCGTTGACATATCTACAAATTCGGAAGGGTAAACTTTACAAACTCTGTCACCATATGGTGCAATATACTCTATTCCTACTAAATCCTTTCCTTTCACTTCTTTTAGTATTTCGCCACTTAAGTTTATCTCTTGCGACAGAGCCTGTAATCTATCTTTTGCTACTATGTATATACCGTCTTGACTTTTTAGATAAACGTAAGTGCAGTCCTCACAAACCATAACTCCCAAGTTAGCAGGAAGAGTCCAAGGGGTAGTGGTCCATATAAGAAGGTAAGTATTGTTATCCATAACCAAAGGAAACTTAACGTATATGCTTGGATCTTCTTTCTCGTAATACTCCACTTCAGCTTCAGCTTCGGCAGTTTTGTCGTATATGCACCAGTAAACAGGCTTTTTGCTTCTTACTATCAACCCTTTTTCAAAAATCTTTCCCAGCTCTCTTACTTCCTGAGCTTGATAAGTAGGATGCATAGTGAGGTAGGGATTGTCCCAATCTCCTATGATACCAAGTCTTATAAATTCTTCCTTCTGGATTTGCACGTATTTGTTTGCATAATCCCTGCAAAGCTTCCTAAATTCAACCTTTGGTATGCTTTCCTTGTTTATCTTTTTTGCCTTTAGTTCCTTTTCTACCTGTTGCTCTATAGGTAAACCGTGGCAGTCCCATCCTGGAACAAAGTCAATATCATACCCTCTCAAAAGCATGTATTTATTGATTACGTCTTTGAGAATCTTGTTTAAAGCATGTCCTATATGAATGTGTCCATTGGCGTACGG
>JBEPZA010000106.1:0-2992 GCA_041641075.1 Aquificaceae bacterium
GTTCCTTCGTCTGGGTCCTTTATGTAGTCTATTACTGTATCTTTGAGACCTCCAACCGCTCTAACCACTGGAACTGTTCCATAGCGCATGGCTATCATCTGAGATATACCGCAAGGTTCAAAGAGTGATGGCATTAGGAATATGTCACTACCTGCATACACCTTGTGAGCGAGCTCTTCGTTGTAGTCTATCCTGACCCTCACACCTTCGGGATATGTTTTCATAAAGTTTATAAGCATCTCTTGATACTTATCCTCCCCAGAACCAAGCATAACAAAATCAAAGCCTTCTCTGACCGTCTCGCTTATTATACCTTCTAAGAGGTCAAAACCTTTTTGGTATGTGAGCCTTGCTACAATTCCTACCAAAGGTTTTTGGTCAAAGGTGTTTAGTCCGAAGATTTCTTTGAGCTCCCTTTTGTTTTTGGGTTTTTTTCTGTGAAAGTCTTTGTAGCTGTAGTTTTCCCTTATATACGGATCCTTTTCTGGATTCCAAACATCGTAATCTATGCCGTTTAGAATACCAAAGAAGTACTTTTTCTCTCTTATGACTCCTTCCAGACCATTAGCGTACTCTTTTAGCTCCTGGGCGTAAGATGGGCTAACGGTGGTCAAAAGATCGCAGAAAGTTATACCAGCTTTTAAAAAGTTTAACTTGCCGTAAAACTCTACTCCCCCAAAGGGGTGGAAAACTTCCCAAGGTATACCAAGCTGGGGCAAGGTGTGAGCATCAAATATCCCCTGATACATACCATTGTGGATGGTGAGAACGGTAGGAATGTTATGCAGTCCCGGAAAATACAGATTTTTGTATAGAGGTAGCAAAGAGGTATGCCAATCGTGTATGTGTATAATGTCCACTTTTAGGTTTAGGCTTTCTATGGCTTTTAAAGCGCAAAGGCTCAAAAAGGCAAACCTTACGTGGTTGTCTGGATACTCACCTTTTGGTGGAGCGTATGGGTAGGGTCTGTCATAGTAGGGTGGATAATCTACAAAGTAGTAATCGATGCCATCTTTGTGGTCTTTTAAGATTCCAAAGGTTCTCTCTTGGTAGTCTATGTAAACTCTGTCCTCTTTTAGCTTCTCAAAGTTACCTCTTATTTTTGCATACTTGGGCATTATCACGGATACTCTGTGTCCCAGATGAACCAGGGCTTTGCTCAGTGAGTGAACCACATCTCCCAGTCCGCCAGTTTTTAGGTAGGCTGCACTTTCGGAAGCGACCATGAGTATGTGCATATTTCCCCCGGCTTAGTGTAGTCTAAAATATTATACCATGCAAGAATACTTGAAAAGCTTTCTACAAGAAGACATAGGACACTTTGACATCACCACAGAAGCCATATTCAGGGGTGAAAGAGCCATAGCAACTATAAAAGCCAAAGAGGATGGCATATTTGCAGGCTTGCCCTTTGCTCTGGGTGTTTTTAAGCTTTTGGGTGAAGTAGTTGTCCATAAAGCTTGGTCGGAAGGTTCTCCTTTCAAAAAAGGCGACATCCTTTTGGAACTCGAAGGACCAGCGGATGTTTTGCTAAAGGGTGAAAGAGTAGCCCTAAACATACTCCAAAGATTGAGTGGTATTGCAACTCTTACAAGACAATACGTAAAGGCTTTGGAAGGTAGCAATATACACATTTTAGACACAAGGAAAACCACACCAGGTTTTAGGTATTTTGAAAAGTATGCGGTAAGAATTGGTGGTGGAAAAAACCACCGCTTTGCTTTGTATGACATGGTCATGATAAAGGACAATCACAAAGCGGTTGCACAAGGTATAAAAGAAGCGGTAAGGAGAGTAAAAGAATACATCGGTCCAGCTTATAAGATAGAGGTAGAAGTAGAAAACTTGGAAGAACTCCAAGAAGCTCTAAGTTGCGGTGTAGACATAATCATGTTGGATAACTTTTCCGTAAAGGACGTAAAAAAAGCCGTCGGCATAATAGATGGAAGGGCAAAAGTGGAAGTCTCCGGAAACATCACACTCAGTAACATAAAGGATTACATTATAGAAGGAGTGGATTTTATATCAGTTGGTGCGATAACCCACTCTGCCAAGTGGATAGACATGAGTATGAAGATAAGGAGACTTTAGTATGAGGTTTTACGGTATACCTTCAGAAGACAGAGCCTTAGAGCTGGCGCAAGCAATAAGCGAAGGGCAGTGGATATTTGTGGATAACCAAACAAAGGAAAAGAGGAGTTTGGACAAAGACCAAGCAAAACAGGAGCTCATCCGTGTAATCCAAGAGGTAAAGTCTTGGAAAGCAAACGATAGATACATTCCCTCTTACACAGCTTTTATTTTTGTTCATGAGCCTGAGCAACCTAAGGTTTTTAAGATTTACGATACTTCTTCTTTGGGATGCGCTACTTCTCTGTCGCCACCGCGTTGGATGTTTTACCTAAGGGACTTGGAAGATAAACTTTAAGAGCGCCTTTTGGGTGTGAAGACGGTTCTCTGCCTGTGTGAATATAAAGTCCGCATAACTTTCGAACACATCTTCCGTTATCTCCTCTCCCTTCTTGGCGGGTAGACAGTGCATCACCTTAACATCATTGTTGGCGTAAGAGAGGAGTTTTTCATTTACCTGAAAGGGTATCAAGGCTTTTATTTTCTCTTCGTTTCTGTCCTGGTTCATACTTACCCAAACATCGGTGTAAACTATGTTCGCACCCTTTACGGCTTCTATGGGATTTTGGGTAAGGTATATACTACCGTTGGTTATCTTACAAAGTTCCTCGCCAGCTTGGTAGTAGTAACTGTTTGGTTCGTAGCCTTCTGGTGTGGCTACGAAAAGATTCAAACCAAAGAGCCCAGAGGCAACAAGCCACGTGTTACACACGTTGTTACCATCACCCACGTAAGCTATTTTTATATTCCTTATATCCTCTCCGTAAACTTCGTATATGGTGAAAACATCGCTTAGCACTTGACAAGGATGGGACAGGTTGCTAAGAGCGTTTATAACTGGTATGCTAGAGTAGTCCCTAAA
>JBEPZA010000107.1:0-2991 GCA_041641075.1 Aquificaceae bacterium
ATATAGCATACTTTTATACTTTGTATAACTTAGGGCTACATCTTTTATGTCCTCCGCTTGCGAAAGTATATCTTCAATAACCACTGGAACGTGGCTAAGTTTAGAAAGTAAGTGTTCCTTATCCTTCGAGTGACTAACTGCCAGACTGTATAGCACGGCAAGTTGAGACGTAAAGGTTTTTGTTGCCGCTACACCTATTTCTGGACCTGCATGTGTATAAAGTGTGTAATCAGACTCCCTATCTAATGCACTACCTAAAACATTTACTATAGATAGCAACGTAGCTCCTTTTTCCTTGGCGGATAGGGCAGCGAAACGTGTGTCTGCTGTCTCTCCAGACTGGGAGATAGCAATTATGAGATCCTTATCATCTATGGGACTCCCCGAATATCTGAGCTCGGAAGCAAAAACAACTTCCACAGGTATATTTGCATACTTTTCTATCCAATACTTTCCAACCAGTCCTGCGTGGTAAGAAGTCCCACAAGCAACTATCAAAACCCTTCTAAAATCTGTGAGCGAGAAAGGCAATGAATAATCTCTAGATATAAAACCTTTTACGGTGTCAGCAATAGTTCTAGGTTGTTCAAATATTTCCTTTAACATGTAGTGTTTAAACCCGGCTTTTTCTGCAGATATTATGTCCCATGGAATGTACATAATGTCCTTTACAATGCTATTTTTATTAAAGTCATATATATCTATTCCTTCTCTCCTTACATCTGCTATTTCCCCATCCGAAAGTGGTATTACTTTGCGTGTAAAGGGCAGAAGAGCAGGTATGTCTGAAGCTAAAAAGTTTTCCCCTTCACCAACACCCAAAACTAAGGGACTCCCATACCTAACAGCTACTACTCTATCTGGTTCTAAGCTCGAAATTACTGCAAAAGCGTAAGCTCCCTTTAGAAGATTTACTACTTCAAAGACGGCTTGCAATAGATCCCCTCTGTAGAACATGGATATCAGGTGTGCTATTACTTCCGTATCTGTCTGAGACCTAAATTCAACCCCCTGAGAAATGATCTTCTCCTTTAATTCGAGGTAATTTTCTATTATTCCGTTGTGTACTACGGCTATCTGGTTTTTCGTATCGGTGTGAGGGTGCGCATTTATATCACAAGGTTCTCCATGAGTAGCCCAGCGTGTATGTCCTATACCTATGGTGGACTTCAGAGGCTTACCCCATAGACTCTTTATCAATTCCCTCACTTTACCTAATTTTTTTTCTACAAAAATAGAAGAGTTTTCAATAGTAGCTATACCTGCGGAATCGTAACCTCTGTATTCTAATCTTTCCAACCCCTCTAGTAATATAAAAATTGCTGGGTTTTTTCCTATGTAACCAATTATTCCACACATATGGAAATTATAATCTTTATTTGCTTAAATCAGTATGTTAATTGTGTTAAGCGTATAATTATATAGTTATATACTTAAAAGGAGGTCAACAAAGATGCTACTTGGTCTAGACGTAAGGTCACAACTGAGTGACATATTTTCAAAGGAGCTAGTAAACCCTGTGAAAATTAAGCTTTTCTCCCAGACTATAGGGTGTGAAACTTGTCAAGTTACAGAAGAGTTACTCAAAGAAGTTTCAAAGATAAACGAAAAGATAAGCCTAGAGATCTACACACCAGTCATAGAGAAGGAAATTGCCCAAAAGTATAACATATCGAGAGTACCAACTATCGTATTAGAAGGCGAAAAAGACTATGGTATAAGGTATATAGGTCTTCCTTCTGGGTTGGAGTTTTCCACCTTAGTAAGGGGTATAACCTTAGTATCAAAGAGACAACCAGAACTTTCGGCTAAAACTTTGGAATTTATATCATCCATAGATACACCCTTAGAAATAACGGTGTTTGTTACCACATCGTGCGGATACTGCCCAGCTGCTGCCATAATGGCAATGAATTTTGCTTTAGCTAGCGACAATATAAGTGCTCTAATCGTAGATGCTACTGAGAATCCTGACTTAGCGCAACTTTATCAGGTAGTAGGTGTTCCCAAGATAGTTATTAATCAGGGACTTGTAGAGTTCGTAGGTGCTCAGCCGGAAAATGCCTTTTTAGGTTACATAATAGCAGCTCATGAGAAGCTTAAGAATCAAACGGGCAATTAATACATGTTTTCTTTGTTCTTTTTCATAATTCTCTTTCCCCTGTTTTCCTTTTCTAGGGATTTAACTGCCTGCTACAAGACGTACTACTTATTCCTACCCGTTGCAAAAACATGCATAACTTACACCATAGAAAACAAAAACATTTACGCCAAAAGTTGGGTAAGGACGATAAACGTAGGAAAGATTGTCAAGAGAGTTTATAACAAAGGTGAGTCTCACATGACTGTAGAAGAAAGCCTGATGCCTAGACTCTTTAGATACCAGCAGGAAGAAGGTACTTTCAAAAGGGATCAAGAGTATAAGTTTGAAAAAGGAAAAATTTACGTCACCGAGATTAAGTACGTTGACTTGAGCAATGAAATAGAAAAAAAGACAGAAAGTGTATATATCTATCAAAACTCACCGGACCCATATATGGCAAGTCTAGTGCTATTCAAAGAATCCCTAAACAAAGATTCTGGCTTCGTGTCCATGTTTTACGATGAAAAGTATTACAAAATTCCTTTTAAGGTTATTAAGAAGGAAGAAATCTTACAAACAGATATAGGAACCTTTAAAACGAGGCTTGTAGAAGTTCAACCTAATATTCATACAAAGGGTTTACTGAAACCTACGGGAAACTGGCGTTTGTGGATTGATAATGATACCAACCTTTTGGTAAAAATGCAGCTTTCTTTTGTTATAGGTAACGTAACGGCTAGCCTAGAAGAAATAAAAGGGGATAGAAACGTCTTAAGTCAAATAATAAACTTCATTCAGTAGGGCTAATTTTAGAATGGTCTACCTGGTACCTTCTCCCAATCTTTGAGAAAGAGTTCTAATCCCTTATCCGTAAGTGGGTGTTGGAAAAGCTTCTTGTAAACTTCAAA
>JBEPZA010000108.1:0-2988 GCA_041641075.1 Aquificaceae bacterium
GGTCTTGGGAACTTTATTTTTGGGCTTGATGTCCACCTCATACTCTTGGGAACAGGAGAGGACAGAAGAATATCTTCGAAGGTTTCTATCAATAATTGAGTTGGCTTTTTGTTTTTGCTCACCCTTTTTATTGCTATGTATATACCACCTTTCCTCTCTACCTCTATGGTATCTTCAAGTTTGGCTTTGTTAGCTTCAAGAAACTTCAAAAGTGCCTTCGTTGGTTCATTTTTATCATCATAACAAGCTTTCTTTGGTGGACCAATTATGATTTCTTCGTCTTCTTTTTCTATATCCTCGAAATTCTTTAGCAAAAGGGTAATTCTTCTAGGAGTAAAAAACACGTGAATAGTTTCTGGTTTTAGTATTTCCTTTATCTTATCCTCCAAGTAGCTAACTATTTGCTCAATAATCCCTGCTGGGAGTTCTTCTGTTCCTATCTCAATCAGCAAGTTGTGCATTATTGCCTCCCTTTAGAAGAAGGGCATAAGCCAGGTTATCAAAATAAGTCTCCTTTCCATCCTTTATGAGAGCTTGTAGAATTTTCTCCGCCTCTTGATTTCTATTTAAGCTTTTTAGTATTTGCGCTTTTAGTAGCATGGCGGATCTGTAATTAAAGTTTTCGTTGCTTATTTTCTCTAGCTCCTTAAGAGCCTCTTCCTTTTGATTGAATTTATATAGTTCGTAAGCATATCTCTCTATGTAGAGAGCTCTTAGTTGAGAATCTTTTACAGAATCCACTATATCCTTGAGTACACTCCTGTGGTCCACATCTTTTTCCATCTGCAACCGGTAGGAAAGAGCTAAAGGTTTAAATTGCTTACTTTTTTCTAAATCTTGAATTATTTTTTTTGCTGTATTTGTATTGCCTGCTTCCACAGCTTTTCTAAGCTCAAACTCTTTAAGAGAGTACTCTGTCCTTCTTCTTTCTGAAAAGTAATCCCAAGCGATCCATCCAGCTGTTATCAATAGAACAAAACCAACAATATTGGCTATAAGTATTATTCTTTCTCTCATTAAGAAAAATTATACCTTATGGTGCGCTTCTTTTAAAACCCTTGACTTCAAATCCAGCATTAGAGCACTAGCTACAAAGACAGAAGAAAAGGTCCCTACTATTACGCCTATGACAAATGCAAACATAATGTTTGACAAAGCGGAACCTCCTAAAAAGAAAAGGCTTATGGCAACAACAAAAGTCGTGAGAGATGTCATTATAGTCCTAGATAAGGTTTCGTTAATAGAGAGGTTTATCGTGTGGTATAAATTACTTCCTTTCCTTATCCTTAGATTTTCCCTTATCCTGTCGAAAACCACTACTGTATCGGTAACTGAATACCCCGCTACAATCAAAAGAGCTGCCACCACGTCTAAATTTATTTCCCTTTGAGTTAAGGAGTACGCTCCTACTACTATCAGAACATCGTGGATAAGAGCTATTATGGAGGTTAAAGCCCAAAGAGGTTCAAACCTATAACCGAGGTATATCATTATTCCAATAAGAGCTGTGACAATTGCCCATATAGCTTTCTGTCTGAGCTCGTTGCTAACTACCCCCCCTATTGTTTCGCTTCTGATGAGTTCGTAGTTACCTAACTTGTTGAGCAAAGCCAGCGCTTGGTCGTAGTTCTCGCCTAATTTGAGCTTTATAATAAAAGCTCCTTGTTGTGATTCTTGAATACCTGCTTTGAGATTAGCATCCTCTAAGGTTTTCCTAACTTGTGATATTGAGACATTGTTTTTATACTTTACTTCAATTACTGTTCCACCTGTAAAATCAAGTCCAAGGTTTAGACCTTTTAGGTACAAAGATACACAAGACAGAAGCAAAAGCAACAAAGACACAGCGTAAGCGTATGGTCTTAAGTTCATGAAATCTATGTGTTTTTTCATCTACGTGAAAATTATAACCTAAATTAGTTTGAACATCTATAATAATAGTTTTGATGAAATTTATTTTAGTGTTCTTATTTGCACTATTTACAGCCTGCCAACCTTTACCAAAGGATGTAGACATAGACAAATACAAAAAACAGTTTATACAAGGTCGTGTTGATGTGTCTGAAGAATTAAAAAACAAAGTTCCCAAGGACGGATTTTTCGTGATTATATCAGTTAGAATGTTAGAAAGTCCTATGCCTATAGCGGTATTGAGGGTGGAAAATCCACAAATACCCTACAGCTTTAAGATAACCGGAAAGCATAAGCTCACACACGAAATAGTGATGGAAGGGGATGTTATTTTAACCGCAAGAATAAGTAAATCACCACAGGCAGAAGCATCAAAGGGTGACCTTATAGGGTTTGCGAACGCAAGGGTAGGTGATAAAAACGTATTCATACTCATAGACAGGGAGGTTAAGTGAATGTTGAAGAAACTTCTCGAACTAGGACATATGGTGGCATTACTACCTTCTATAAGTTTGTTCTTAGGAGCCAGTTTTTTGGGTCTTTATGGTGTTTACATACTGCTCGAAACTCTTTATACAGTTTTTACTCAGCCAGAAATGAGAGATGCAACTATCCTATCTACCAAGTTAATATCGGTCATGGACATACACCTTCTTTCTGTAGTTTTATATATATTTGCCGTAGGTTTATACGACCTTTTCATAGGTAAGCTCAACACACCTGAATGGCTAGAGATAAAAAACATAGAGGACCTAAAAGCCAAACTGGTGAGCGTAATCATACTAATTCTTGCCATAACATTCACAAAGAACGTCGTCAAATGGCAAAAACCAGTAGACACTCTGCTCTTTGGTGCATCTATAGCCATAGTCATATTCGTTTTGATTCTGTATCATAGAGAGAAGGAAAAGCATACCTAGATAATTATTCAAAATCTATAAGCGATGCCTGCCAAGACGCCATAATTTGCAAAATCTTCGTGCTTGTTTAAGCCTTTGTAAACTCCAAAGCTCAAGTCTATACTGTCGATGGGTGAGTAAACAATACCTAAAAGGATGTGCATATCCTTTTTGTCAA
>JBEPZA010000109.1:0-2980 GCA_041641075.1 Aquificaceae bacterium
CCAAATTTTGAGATGGAAGTTTATTTGCCAAAAACAAGGAGCTTTGGAAAAATAGCTCTGGAAGACTTGCTCAGAGAAAGAAAATGGGTAGTGCTGTTTTTCTACCCAGCGGATTTTACCTTTGTTTGCCCTACGGAACTTGCAGACTTGGCTGAGCACTACCATGAGCTAGAACAGATGGGCGTAGAGGTGATATCTGTGTCTACAGACACTAAGTATACACATTTGGCATGGCAAACAACAGAGAAGCTATTGGAAAATGTGAGGTATCCAATGGGAGCAGATCCTACAGGTAAGGTTTCAAGGCTCTTTGGTGTTTATGATGAGAATACTGGGCTTGCTTTAAGGGGCACGTTTATAATAAATCCCGATGGTACCTTGGTGGGTTCCGAAGTCAATTTTTACAACGTAGGAAGGAATGCGGAAGAGCTCGTCAGAAAAATGAAGGCGAATGCCTACCTTATGAGTCATCCAGATGAGGCATGCCCAGCTAGATGGAAGGAAGGTGAAAAGACTCTAAAGCCTTCTGAAGAGATGGTAGGTAATGTGTATAAGGCGCTCAAAGGTTAAATTATAATAAGATGGAGGTAAAAATGGAGATAACATTAGACTACAAACCAGACAAAATTTATGACGTAATTATCATAGGTGGGGGTCCCGCTGGGGCTTCCGCTGCTATATATACTTCTAGAGCTGGCCTTTCTACGTTGGTTCTTTATCGTGCGGAAGCTGACGGTGCTTTAGGAGTTACCCAACAGATAGAGAACTATCCAGGTATCAGAGGACCTATATCAGGTTACGAACTTCTGAAACTTATAAGAGACCACGCCAAAGCCTTTGGTGCCGAATTTGTGAGAGGTAAGGTTATAGCTACAGATATCTTAGGAGAAATCAAAAAGGTTTACACTATTGACGGACGCGAGTTCAAATCAAGAGCTCTAATAGTAGCGTCCGGTGCTATGGAAAGGGCAAACAAGTATAAGAACGAAGAAGAGCTCTTGGGAAGGGGCGTTTCTTACTGTGGAGTATGCGACGCAGCTTTCTTCAAAAACAGACCAGTGGCGGTAATTGGGGATGATGATTACGCCTTGGAGGAAACCGAACTTATATCACGTTTTGCGAGCAAGATATACCTAATAGTTCCATCAAGTAAAATAAGAGCTCCACACGAAACCATAGAAGAAATCAGAGAAAAGCAAAACGTTGAAATACTACTGCATCATAGGATTATAGAAATCCTAGGAACTTCCCTCGTAGAAGGCATTAGAGTTTACGATATTGATAAAAAGCAAGAGAAAACACTCACTGTAGATGGTGTGTTTATCTTTTTAGGGGGTAATAAGCCGTCCATTGACTTTTTAATGAATCAGGTTGAAACAACAGACGGTGGCTGTATCGTAGTAAATGAAGAAAACATGACATCAGTAAGCGGCGTGTTTGCATGCGGAGATGTGCTGTGCAACAACATAAAACAAGCCGTCATTGCTGCAGCGGATGGAGTAAAGGCAGCCTTGGCGGTTGATAAATACCTAAAGAAAAAATCCAAAATCACAGCCCAATGGTGATCCAGAGGGAAGGTCCGGCTTTCCTTACTGAGCTTGGACCTTTGAGTCCTCTCTTTTTTTCTTTCAGTTGTAACAAAAGCCCAGTAGTTCCCTGAGTTTCCTTACTGGGTCTTCACTCCTCATTAATGAAGTTCCAATTAAGAAGGCGTCTATACCTGAATTTTCAAGCTCCAAAATTTGCTCTCTACTTTCTATGCCACTCTCAGCTATAACGAATCTAGCTCCCATTTGTTTAATCTTTGGTCCTAAGGTTTTGGATTTGTTAATATCTACCTGAAAGGTATCTAAGTCTCTGTTATTTATGCCTATTATGTTTGCACCGGCCTTTATGGCTTTTTCCGCTTCTTTTATATCAAAGACTTCAACCAAAGAGCTAAGTCCAAGCTCCTTGGCGTAGTCTATTAGGTCTTTGAGTAATGACTCCTCTAATATTCTCACTATCAAAAGCACTATGTCAGCACCAAATGCTTTTGCTTCTTCCAATTGTATGGGGTCTATAATGAAGTCTTTTCTGAGAAGTGGTAAATCAACAGCCTTTCTTACCTGGATTAGGTCCTCAAGAGAACCCTTAAAAAACTCCTTATCTGTGAGCACAGATATGGCAACAGCTCCAGCTGATTGGTAAAGTTTGGCTTGTTCTACAGAGGATACGTTTTTTATATCTCCAGTGGAAGGAGAAGCTCTTTTTACCTCTGCTATCACCCTTGTTCTACAGGATACTAAGGATTTTTCAAAATTTATATACTTTTTGCGTTCCAGGATCATATCCCTTAATAAGCTTCTGTATGCACAATCTCTTACGATTTCTTTTCTTTTGTTTTCTACAATTTTTTCAAGTATGCCCATTAAGGATACACCCTTTTGTAAGTCTTTCCTTCCTTTGCGTATATGGCTTCTACACCGAAGCTGTTTTTGTAAAGCTCTTCGTATATTCTCTTTGCTTCCTGGTAGCCATGAACAGCTAAAACTACACCACATCTTGGGTCTATTTCATCTGGTATAGGAATAAGTTTGGCTTTGCCTCTTAGATATTTTTCTGCTCTGGTGCCTTCCGAAATAGCGGAAAAGGTTATAAAGTGGTCTGGTTTTTTTATGAAAGGATTTAGCATCATTAAAACATGCCTTATATGCAGTTTGACACCTAAGGAGTGGAACTTAATCCAATACCAAAGGGATGGCTCTATAGCTTCTGAACGCTTGCGTATAGTGGCTACTACCTTATCGTCTACCTTCTCTATACCCAAAAGCTCATTACCTGTTTGTTTACACCAATTGTATATGTCCTTCTCAAAACCTGGGTCAGAAGATACGACCTTTATAACCTCGCCTTCCTTTAGCTTTTTCACATTTTCGGAAGTTATCACTACAGGCAGAGGGCACATTAAGCCCGTAAGATCTAAAATCTTTTCCTTTTC
>JBEPZA010000110.1:0-2850 GCA_041641075.1 Aquificaceae bacterium
AAAATATCCGATAGTATCCATAGAGGATCCTATGGCAGAAAGAGATTGGGAAGGGTGGAAACTTATAACTAAGGAACTGGGTGGAAGAGTTCAACTTGTTGGAGACGATATATTCGTAACTAACAAAGAAATTCTTCAAGAAGGTGTAAAGGAAAACATAGCCAATGCCATACTTATAAAGTTAAATCAGATAGGCACACTATCTGAAACACTGGATACTATCATGTACGCAAAAGAAAAAGGCTACTCTACTATCATCTCACACAGATCTGGTGAAACAGAGGACACATTCATATCCCATTTGGCGGTTGCGGTGAACGCAGGTCAGATAAAAACGGGTTCTGCATCCAGAACGGATAGGATAGCCAAGTACAACGAGCTTTTGAGGATAGAGGAGGGGTTAAATGAGAACGCACGGTTTGGTGGAAAGGAAGAGTTCCAGAGGTTTACATACAGGCATACTTAAGCTTTTTTTCCTTTTTGTATTTTTCATAACCATTTACAACCTCTTTTTTGGACAGTTTAATATCTTTAGGACTTTAGAGTTAAAAAAATCCTTAATGGAAATTGAGAGTAAAAAAGCGCAAGTAGAGAAAGAAAATATAAAGCTCGAGAAGCTTTTAAACTCTATAGATACAAATCCAGAGTACTACAGAGAGATTTTTATAAGAGAGTATATGCAACTTCAGAAGGAAGAAGACAAAATAATACTTTTTTACGATTAACGAGCCTAAATAACGTGTATACTTTAAATTATTAATTATGCTTATCGGTAGATTTGACGTAATAGTAATAGGCGGAGGTCACGCTGGCATAGAAGCGGCTTTAGCTAGCGCCCGTATGGGTGCAAAAACCGCCATGTTTGTGCTCAACGTGGACACCATCGGACAGATGTCGTGCAACCCTGCCATAGGTGGTATAGCTAAGGGGATAGTAGTTAGAGAAATAGACGCCCTAGGCGGAGAGATGGGGAAAGCTATAGATGCCACTGGTATACAGTTTAAGATGCTAAACACGCGTAAAGGTAAAGCGGTATGGTCTCCAAGAGCTCAAGCGGATAAAAAGCTCTACAGAGAGTATATGAAAAAAGTTTGCGAAAACCAAGAAAATTTAACCATAATCCAAGACGAGGTTGTAGATATAGTAGTGCAAGATAACAAAGTAGTAGCTGTAAAAACAAAACTTGGAATAGAGTATGAAACAAAAGCTGTGGTTGTAACCACAGGGACCTTTTTAAACGGAACCATATACATAGGAGACAAAACCTTTCCAGCGGGAAGAGCTTGGGAGCCAAGGTCAGAAGGACTTTCTGAATTTTACAAGCGCCACGGATTTCCTTTACTTAGGTTCAAAACGGGCACACCTGCAAGGTTAGACAAGAGAACCATAGATTTTTCCAACTTAGAGGTAGCGCCTGGGGACAATCCACCACCCAAGTTTTCCTTCTGGACAGAGCCTGTAGGTTCTTACTGGTTCAATTCTGACAAAAAGCAAATTAATTGCTACATAACTTACACCACACCAAAAACCCATGAAATTATAAGAAATAACTTACACAGAACGGCGCTTTACGGAGGACTCATAAAGGGCATAGGTCCAAGATACTGCCCATCCATAGAGGACAAAATCGTAAAATTTCCTGACAAAGACAGACATCAGATCTTTCTTGAACCAGAGGGATGGGATACCATAGAAATATATCCAAACGGCTTATCCACATCGCTCCCTGAAGAAGTCCAGTGGGAAATGTATAGGTCCATACCTGGATTGGAAAAGGTAGTCCTTATAAGACCAGCTTACGCTATAGAGTACGACATAGTTCCACCCACCGAGCTTTACCCAACCTTAGAAACAAAGAAGATCATGGGGCTCTTTCACGCTGGCAACTTCAATGGCACCACAGGTTACGAAGAAGCCGCAGGACAAGGTATACTGGCAGGTATAAACGCATGCTTAAGAGCTTTTGGAAAAGAACCCATATATCTAAGAAGGGACGAAAGTTACATAGGGGTTATGGTTGATGACCTAACAACAAAAGGTGTTATGGAACCTTACAGATTATTCACATCACGTTCCGAGTGGAGACTATACTTAAGACAGGACAACGCTATAAGAAGGCTTGCTCATCTGGGTCACTCTTTGGGGCTTTTATCCAAAGAGCAATACAAACTCGTAGAAGAAATGGAAAGGGAAATTCAAAGCTGGATAGCTTACTACAAAGAAAGAAAAACAGCGGTTGCCATAGGTTCAGATGTGAGAAGTTATAGCGTTTCTCAACTACTGACATCAGACTACACCTTAGACCAACTTGAAAATCTCGGTTTTGAAGTGCCTCAAAAGGATTACGTAAAGGAAGAGGTGGAGATAGAGCTAAAGTATGAGCCTTATATACAGAGGGAAAGAGCCTTAAACGAAAAGATTAAAAAACTCGAAGATGTAAAGATTCCAGAAGATATAGATTACTCAAAAATACCGGGACTTACAAAAGAGGCTGTAGAAAAATTAAGTAAGTTTAGACCTGTTAGTGTAGGACAGGCTTCCAGAATAGATGGAATAACACCTGCCACCATAACGGCGCTTCTTGCTTACTTTGGTAAAATAGAGTGAATGTTTAAAATCCTTTCCGTTGTGGATGGAACAGGCTGGGGAGGGACCAAATTTCAGGTTTACTACTTGGCTAGGGAACTGAGCAAAAGAGGCTTGGACGTTCACATGGCTCTAAACTTCGAATATGAAGAAATGATTCAAAAACTCAGTCCATGGGGTGTAAAGTTTCATTTTTTTGAAAAATCTGGAAAGCTCAGACGCTTCAACGTATCCAACTACTACAGACTTTGGAAGATCATCAAT
>JBEPZA010000111.1:0-2850 GCA_041641075.1 Aquificaceae bacterium
ACCCTTGCGAGCAGCCTTTAGGATAAGTGTTTATCTTGAAGATGCAAAGCTCAGCAAGGATTTTTTAAAAAACAAAAAGGACCCCCTTTACATTGGCATAAGGTACATCTTGGAGTTTAAGTACCTAGAAGCCACCAAATGGCTCCAGGTTGCAAAAGCTTCCTACGAGAAGTATCTACTGCTTTACCTTATAGCGAAAGCTCTAAAGCAGGAAGACTTAGAAATGGAATACTTTGGCTCTTGGGAAGGCAAAACCAAGGTAACACCTTTTGAGTTTTACGTGGAAATCCCAGATAAAGGATTAAAGATAAAGGCGGATGCGTTTTTGAGAGAGGGACTTAATCGGTGAGTTTTGCATACTTTACAACGTAGTCGTAAGCGGAAGCGTAGGCAAGAAGAACAGCCAACCAAAGGACAGCTCCACCTAGTGGAAAATTGATGCTCAAAAGTAACAAAGCCACAAACTCAAAGAAGGTTTTAGCTTTCCCCATGTAGGACGCTTTCATCACCACACCTTTTTCTACCGTTAAGCTTCTAAGGAAGGAAATAAAGAGTTCCCTAAGGAGCAAAAGTATGTAAGCAATCGGGGATACCTTTTGCATGTATAGAAGGATAGAAAGCAACACCAAAACAAAAACCTTATCAGCAAAAGGGTCGAGCAAAGCACCCAGATTGTTTTCTTCTTTGTTGGTTCTTGCTATGTTACCATCCAACCAATCGGATAGAGCACCGATTAGTATTAGCACGAAAGCGAGGAAGTTGTATTCCTTGTAGAGAAGATAAGCTGTAGGAAATGTAAGAATTATTCGAAAGATAGTTATGTAAAAAGCCATGTCGGAACTATAATTATAATTCATGAAAAAGATGAACCTTTCCCTTTATCTTGTATTGGATGATAAGTATATGGAAGGTAGAGATTTGGCATCCACCGTTGAGCAGGCTATCCAAGGTGGCATAACCGCTTTGCAGTATAGGTTCAAAAACAAAAGCACCCGTCAGATGTACGAAGAACTTCTGGTTTTGAGAAATCTAACCAAGTCCTATAATGTGGACCTTGTGGTGAACGACAGGGTTGACCTGGCTTTGGCTGTTGGAGCTGATGGCGTGCATGTGGGACAACAAGACCTACCACCCGATGTGGTTAAGAAGCTCGTCGGCGATAGCATGTATATTGGTTACTCAATAAACAGTGTGGACCAGATAAGAGAGGTTGATCACCTACCCATAGATTACATAGGTTTTGGATCCATATACGAGACAACGACCAAGAAAAACTACAAGCTTGTTGGCTTGGAAGGTCTAAAGCAAGCAGTGAAGATCACCAACAAACCCATAGTCGCCATAGGTGGCATAACCCACTACAGAGTTCAAGAAGTTTTACAAGCAGGTGCAACAGGTGTGGCTGTAGTTTCTGCCATACTTGGCTTCGAGGACGTAAAGAAGGCAACAGAGAGTTTAGTTCAAGCTATGAAAGGCACAATGAAAAGAAACCTCTACTCCCTATGAAAGTTCTCTACCTTTGGGACGGTTCAGCGTTTATTTATAGAAGCTTCTTTGCTCTGCCACCGCTTACTACAAAGGATGGATTCCCTACGGGAGCCATTTACGGCTTTTTAAGAAGTATTTTTGCCCTAATAAAAGAAGAAAAACCTAAGTACTTCGTAGTTGCCTTTGACCATCCAGCACAGACGCACAGAGAGAGAGTTTACACCCAATACAAAGCAAAGAGACCCAAGATGCCGGACCCTCTAAAACTCCAGATACCAAAGATAAAGGAGATGATAACGCTTCTGGGAATAAACCTGATGGAAATGGAGGGTTACGAAGCGGATGATATCATATCCAGTGTAACTGCCAAAGCTGTCGATCTAGGATTTAAGGTAAATATTTACTCACCTGACAAGGACATACTCCAATTGGTAAGAGATGGGAAAGTTGCCGTTGTTAACCCTATGAATGGTGAGGTCTTTGATGAAAAGAAAGTTTTAGAGAAGTTTGGCGTGCCACCTATGCTAATTCCCGATTACCTTGCCTTGGTTGGGGACAAGACGGACAATATAGAAGGTGTGAAGGGAGTTGGACCCAAAACTGCTATAAAGATACTTAACAGATATAAGGGAGTAGAGAACATACTCGCAAACTGGGAAAGTTTTAAGGCAGCGTTTCCACAAGCGGACAGAGAAAGTTTGGAAAAATCGTATCAACTTGTCAAGCTATATCAGGTAGATATAAATATAAGTGAGGAAGACCTAAAGATGAAAGACCCGAAGATTACTCCACTTAAAGCAATGATGGAAAAGCTAGAGTTTAAGAGTCTTCTTAAGGATTTGGACGGTTTATATAAAACAGTTCAACAAAAAACCCTCTTTTAGTCGCCTTCCTCTGGCTTATCTTTTTTCCACCTTCTGTAGAGACTGTGTTCTATTCTCAAGGCATCCAAAACTTTACCAATTACGAAGTCTATCATATCTTCGACGCTCTTGGGCCTGTGGTAGAATCCCGGACTTGCACTCATGACGGTTGCACCTGCCATAGCTACGTGGAGCATGTTTTTTAGATGTACGACAGAGTAAGGCATTTCTCTCACTAAAAACACTATGGGGACTCTTTCTTTGAGTGCAACTTCGCAAACTCTGTGAATTAGGTTCTGATTTATACCATTTGCCACACAAGCCAATGTACTCATAGAACAAGGAGCTACTACAACCCCTCTATACTCTATCAACCTAGACCCACTAGCTATGTGACTGCCTATGTCTCTCTCTGGCAACAAATTTACACCTTTAATTTTTAGTAAATCCTCTTTTTTTAGGTTCGTTTCTTCTTTCATTACCCTAAATGCTGCACTTG
>JBEPZA010000112.1:0-2819 GCA_041641075.1 Aquificaceae bacterium
GGACTTAAGGAAATGTTAAAAGTAGGACTTATAGAAGAGCTCAATACAAGAGTTTACGGAGCTCAAGCTCTGGGATGCTCACCTATAGCTCAAGCTTGGAAAGAGGGGAGAGACTACATAAAACCCGTAAAACCTAACACTATAGCCAAGTCCATAGCAATAGGAAATCCTGCAGATGGTATATACGCTTTGCAGGTAACTAAAGAAAGCAAAGGTGATTGGGAAGTTGCTACAGATGAGGAAATTATAGAAGGTATTAAGCTTTTGGCGGAAACGGAAGGAATATTTACAGAAACAGCTGGAGGAACAACTATAGCTGTCTTGAAAAAATTAGCGCAGAAAGGAGTATTTAAGAAAGATGAGATAGTTGTGGCTTACATAACAGGGAATGGTTACAAAACTATGGAAGTGCTCGAAGGACATTTAAACCAAACTATCCACATAAAACCCACACTCTCCGACTTTAGGTCAAAGGTAGTGGCTAAGGCAAGCGTGTAAAATGCTTAAACTACTTTTTCTCTTCTTTGCTTCTTTTTTTATCTTTTCCTGTGCCCAAAAACAAGAGATACCAGATATAAGAGTAAGAGATCTCGAGGGGAAGGAGTTAAGTCTGACATCTCTAAAAGGAAAGCCTATTTTGTTGTATGTTTGGAGCAAAACATGCGTAGGTCACTCCAGAGATCTGAAACGTTTAAATGAGTTAGTAGAAAAGCATCCAGATTACTGGATTGTATCTTACGCAATCGCTATGGAGCCAAAAGATGTAGAGGAGAGTTACAAGGAATTGGGAATAGGACCTAAGTTCTTAACTTTAGTTGATACACCCATAAAGTTCAATGATTTTTATCCCTTAACCTACCTTCCATCCTCTTATTTCTTTGACAAAAATGGATTCCTTACAAAAAGCTCTTATGGACTACTAGAGGATTTGTGATTTTTCCATTTCTGACAAAAGTTTTCTGGTGTTTAAGTGCTTGTGATTTGGTTAAAATATTCCCATGAGCTTCTTAGTCTTTGTTAGTATGACTCCACTAGGAAAAGGTGAAAGTGTAAGTGAGTATGTAGCTAGGGTTGTTGATATTGTGGATAAATCGGGCTTGAATTACGTCCTTACGCCAATGGGGACCATTATTGAAGGGGATGATTGGGACCAAGTCATGGATGTTTTAAAGAAGGGCTTCTATGAGCTAAAAAAGGACTGCCCACGTATATCTATAACGATGAAAATAGATTACAGAGCTGGGAAAAGTGATAGATTAAAAAGCAAAGTGGAGTCTGTAGAAAAGAAAATTGGGAGAAGTATAAAAAGGGTAACCTAATTGATTAGTCTATACCACGGGTATAACCATAGTAAGCTAGATTTTGAGGTAAAAGCTGAGCATATCTTTCTTGGGCAAAAGAGAGTTGATTCTGCATTCAACCTAGCTCTAAAGACTAACAAGGAAGGCTACAGTATTTACGTATCAGGTCCAGAAAGTATAGGAAAACTCACTTACACTCTGAACATATTAAAAGATGTATCTCAAAGCCAGGAAAAACCTAAAGATATCTGCTACATACATAACTTTGACAATCCATCAAGACCTAAGTGCTTACTTCTTCCTGCGGGTTTAGGAAAAGGTCTGGCTCAAGGTGTAGACAAGACAATTGAAATTCTAAAAGTGGAAATTCCAAAGGTACTTGAAAGCAAAGATTACAAAGAGGAAGTTGCAAATATAACAAAAAGTATAGAAACGAAGAAAGGGGAGGTGTTAGATGAGCTTACAAGGCTAGCTCAAGAAAGGGGGCTTGGCGTTGCTTTAACACCTACAGGCATTCGACTTTTACCCTTAAGGTTAGCGAGTGAAGAGGAGTTGCTTTCAAATCCCAGAATTCAAGAAAACTATGAGAAAGAACTAATGGACTTTGAAGATACCTTTAGAGATTATATGAGAAAGCTGAGAGAATTGGATCATGAACTCTCAGACGAAATATTGGAACTACGAGAAAAAACCGCAAGATGCGCTACCGGAAAGGTCTTAAACAAACTTGAAGAAAGGTACAAAAATACACCTTTTCTAGAAGAGTTTTTTGAAAAGCTCAAACAGGAGATAGTTCGTAACGTAGATCTATTTATGCAATGCCATACGATGATGGCAACCCCCCAAATGCTGAGAACCTTAGAAAGGGACTTCAATATCTTTAGAATAAACGTTATAGTGGATAATTCTCAAACGGAGGGAGCACCTATCCTTTTTGAAGACAATCCCACTTACCAAAGACTCTTTAGCAAAGTTTTTTATACGGCAGAAATGGGGTTTTTGTTTGCCGATCGCATGAGCATAATCGGTGGAAGTGTTCACAGAGCAAACGGTGGCTATCTTATCCTGAGAATTTCCGATATATTTAAAACCCCATTTTTATGGGATGCTATCAAAAGAATGATAATCCACAGAAAGGTTTACATAGGCGGAGAAATATTTGAAGATTTCTCTTATCCTTATGTGGGTATATTTCCCGATACTGTCCCCTTAGAAAATATAAAAGTTATACTACTTGGTGACCCGTATTCCTACAAACTTCTATCCATTTATGACCCAGATTTTAACAGGTCGTTTAAAGTAAAAGCTGAGTTTGACCTTGTTGTAAACTTAAGTGATGAGTTTATAAAAGACTTTCCAAAGATTATTCTCAAAATATCTCAAGACGAAGGTCTAAAACCAATAAGTCCAGATGGTCTTTCTGAACTCCTAAAGCATTCCATATATCTTTCAATGCACAAAAATAAGGCAAGCGTGGTATTTGGTCCTATAACCGATCTTTTAAGAGAGTCTGAAGAT
>JBEPZA010000113.1:0-2797 GCA_041641075.1 Aquificaceae bacterium
ATATTCAACTTTAGATATGTCTATGCCTAACTCGATTAACAGCTTGAGCCCCACCAAGTGTGCATAAGTGGTTCTTACAGAAGCTATAGCACTTAAATCTGTTTTGGAATTGGTGAGCTTAACAATCATAGCAGCATCTAAAACATCATTGCCGGCAACCACTTGGTAACCCGCTTTCCACAATATGAAAGCATCCAGTGGGTTTGCATAAGCTATATGGCTTTCTAATGCAGTTATCTGAAACTCCCTAAATCCATCTACATGAACGTAAGAAAGATTTCTATCCAGTTTTTCAGATAGGTAAGACACAAGCTCTATCCAATTAACTTTGTTTTTCGCTGTATCGTGTGGACATATTACCATTCGCTTTGCCATGGTGTTCCCTCCTTTGCATCTAAGGTTTTTAGAAAATGAAAATTATAATACTAAACTTATGATTATCAAGCATTTTGAGACAAAAGAAGCCTTCTACAGATTTTTAAAGGATAAGTTGGGTATTTTCTTCAAGGAAGCCGAAAGCAGAGCTTTCGAAGGTATATTTCACGTAATTTACTTTGAAGATAAAAACACAGATGCTTCCTACATATTTGATTGTGCAAGAAAAGTTTGCGTAAGTGTTTTTTTCAATGAAGGTAAGTATGCATTGTGTGGTAGCGAGTCGAAGATAAAGGATTTTTGCTCTTGCGTGGTTAAATCAAATAAGAATTTAGCCTTTGAAATTTTGCAATTTTTACAGACCTACAGAAAGAGATCCTTTAAAATTCAATACAACTACAAGATTCTCCCTTTGGGAATAAAAACCGCTATAATGGGGGTTCTCAATGTCACTCCCGATTCCTTTTCCGATGGTGGGGAGTTCATGGACCCAAAAGTAGCGGTAGAAGCGGCTATAAGGATGGCACAAGAAGGAGCGGAAATTATTGATATAGGTGGAGAGTCTACACGACCGGGATCTGAAAGAATAAGCCAAGAGGAAGAGTTAAAAAGAGTTTTACCTATCCTAAAGGAAGTAAGAAAAGAGCTCCCAAAAGTGTGGATATCCATAGACACTTATAAGTCGGGTGTAGCAAAGGCGTGCCTCGATGAGGGTGCGGACATAATAAACGACATAAGCGGTGGGACCTTTGACCAAGATATGTATAAAGTTCTGGCTCAGTACAACTGTCCTTACGTGATGACGCACATAAAGGGAAGACCTGAAACATGGAAGAGTATGACAATCACTTACGAAGATGTGGTTGAAGAGATAATAAGCTGGTTCAAAGAAAGGATAGAAACTTTAAGATCCTTTGGTTACAGAGGTGATATAATACTAGATCCAGGCATAGGGTTTGGTAAGCTCCCAGAGCATAACGTAGAGATTATAAAGCGTATAGATGAGTTTAGGATTTTTGGATATCCTGTGGCCATAGGGGTATCCAGAAAGTCCTTCATTGGTTTGACATTAGAAGGTCTTCTCGGAAAGAAGACTCAACCAAGAGAGAGACTTTATGGAAGTTTAGGTGCTCTTGCCTTTGCCGTTACTAGGGGCGTTCACATAGCCAGAGTGCACGATGTGAGGGAAACGAGGGAGTTTTTGGCTCTATTAGACACGGTAAGAACTTATGGTGAGTTTTGATATTATAAGACAGTTCTCTATCAAAGATATTATTGATATTTTTCTGGTATCAGTACTGCTTTATGGCATACTTCGTTTTCTAAAGGTCACAAAAAGCCTACAAATACTGTATGGTATTCTAATTTTGGCTTTTGTTTGGATGGTAGCCAGTTTTTTGGATTTAAAAGCTTTGGTGTGGATATTTGACAAGTTTTGGGCAGTAGGTTTATTTTCTTTGATAGTCATATTTCAGCCTGAAATAAGAAAGGGGCTCTCAAAACTTGGTCAAAGAACTAGCTATATAGGGGTTAAGCTTTCAGAAGAGAAAGTGATTGATAAAATTGTCAGAGCTTGCACCTTTATGTCCGAAAGACAAATAGGGGCTCTGATTGTTATAGAAAGGGGACAGAACCTGGAACCTATATTAGAAGGGTGTATTAACATAGATAGCGTCGTTTCTGTAGAACTTCTTATAACCATATTTTATCCCACTACGCCTCTGCACGATGGTGCCGTTGTGATAAGAGGGGATAGAATTGCCTATGCTTCCTGTATTCTCCCTCTTTCTTCATCTCCTGATATACCCAAAAAGTATGGAACACGTCACAGAGCTGGACTTGGTATAACCCAAGAAAGCGATGCCATAGCTATAATAGTTTCTGAAGAAACTGGAGAGATAAGCTTAGCGATAGAGGGTAAGTTTATAAGAAACATGGACGTAGAAACTCTAAAAGAGGAGCTTATTAAGGAGCTACAAATTGAAAAGAATTAAAGCGCTAATAACAGAGAACTGGCAATTGAAATTTTTATCGTTGTTGCTCGCTCTATCCCTTTGGTTTTGGGTGAATTTAAGTGGCAAGGTTCCACTAATAGTGTCAAAAGACGTGCAGTTGGTAAATGAAAACGCAAATTACGAGTATAGGTTACAGGCAAGGAGGGTAAGAATAAAGCTCTACATACCACAAGGTACGAAAATAAACAGCGTTGCAGAAGATGTAAAGGCTTACGTAGATGTTGGCGGTCTAAAGCCCGGTGAGTACGTATTGCCGCTTAAGGTGGATACAAAATTTAAATTTGTGGTTAAAGTAGAAGAGATAGACCCAGAATACACAAAGGTTTTTGTAAGAGAGAAGCCCCGGAAGGGGCAGTAGGCTTTATCAGCCGCAAGAGAAGGAGTTACCGCAACCGCAAGAACCTGTG
>JBEPZA010000114.1:0-2770 GCA_041641075.1 Aquificaceae bacterium
TATGAACGTAATTGTAACAGGTGGATCAAAAGGCATAGGAAAAGCGGTTGTTAGTTTACTCATAAAAGAAGGTTTTAACGTTTGCACGTGTTCAAGAAAAGAGGAAGACTTGCAGAAACTAAAGCAAGAGCTATCCAATCCAAAAAATCTCTACGTAAAAGCTTGCGATGTAGGAGACAAAGAGTCTGCAAAGTCTTTTGTTAATTACTGCGTGGAAAACTTCAAAAGTGTAGACGTGCTTATCAACAATGCAAGTATCTTGGGCTTGAGAACTCCCACAGAAAACTATCCCGAAGATGTTTGGGAAGAGGTAATCAGAGTAAACCTAAACGGGACCTTCTACATCACCAAGTATACGCTTCCTTTTCTGAAAAGCGGCAGTGTCATTATCAATGTGTCCTCTGGTGCTGGCAAAAAACCCGCACCTACATGGGGAGCTTATGCAGCTTCCAAGTTTGCCATAGAAGGTTTTTCTCTTTTACTTGCTGAGGAACTAAAAGACAAAAACATAAGAGTCTACGCCTTCAATCCTGGAGCTACAAGGACACAGATGAGAGCTCAAGCTTATCCCTTTGAAGACCCAAGTAAACTTAAAGAACCGGAAAAGGTGGCGCAGTTTATTTTACGTCTTATAAAGTCCAACACACCCAGCGGTTCCATAGATTACCCGTGGTAGTGGAGGTCCTCAGTGGAAAGGAGAATATGGAAAAGGACTCTAATAATCTATTTCTGTTAGATGACCAAAAAGCAACACCACAAAAGCGCATATACAAGTGGAAGGAGCCCACTATAAGCATTGGTTACTATCAGCAAGAGAAAGCATTTTGCGTGCCCGTGGTGAGAAGACCGACAGGTGGTGGCGCTTTGCTCCACGGATGGGACATATCCTTTTCTATCGCCGATTACAGGGAAGCGTGGGGAGGAGACTTTGGCAAGATATACAAAAATGTTTCAGAGAGACTAATGGCGGGGTTTGAAAAACTTGGTATAAAGTTAGAAATCTCAAAGAACAAATCAAGATATAATTCCTATTTTTGCTTTGATTATCCAACACTGGGTGAGCTCACATACAAAGGTAAAAAGGTGGTCGCCTGCGCTATGAGAGTGCTAAAAAATGCTTTCTTGGTTCATGGGAGCATAAATATTAACCTGGACTACCAGAAAGCCAGTCAGATACTAAAAGTGAGCCAACAGGAGCTTTTCCAAAGAGTTTTAAGTCTTGATCTCTTGGAGATTGATGAATATGCTCTTTTGCAAGCGGTGCTTAAAGACTTATAATTAATATGATGAGCAAAATAAGAGTGCAAGATATCGCAAAAGAATTAAACATAGATGTAAAGGAGGTCAAAAAGGTTCTAAAAGAGTGGGGTGTGAGCAAGAGTAATTTTGCATACCTTACAGACGAGGAAGTTCAAATTGTGAAAGATTATTTTTCTTCTGAAAATGCACAGTCTCAATTGGAAGAAGAACCCAAGGTAATTGAAGAAGTTAGTATGGGAGAAGAAATTAACGTGGAAAAAAATAAGAAAGAGAGCGAGTTAAAGCCTTCAGGGGCTCAAACCTTAGAAAAACCAATTAAGGAAATAGATCGTGGCAAGAGGAGAGAATACAAACAAGAATCTAGGGAAAGGGAATTCAAAAAAACAAAACCAAATAGACCTTTTGCAGAAGTAAAGAGCGAAGAGAAGAAGCCTTTCGAGAAAAAACCTATGGTAAAACCACCTCAGAATAAACTTCTACCTCCACCGCCACCTGTAACACCAAAAGCTGAGACAAAACCCAAAAAAGAAGAACAACCACAGGAGAAGAAAGAAAAACTGAGCAAGGAAGAACAACAAATACTAAAGAAACTAGAACAACAAATAGACAAAAGAAAAAAGGAAGAAAAGAAGGAAGAAAAAAGTGAAGATATCAAAATAATTCAAATTCCAGAAGTGATTACAGTAAGGGAGCTAGCAGACTTACTCAACATAGCACCCAATCAAATAATGGCTGAACTCTTGAAAAAAGGTATATTAGCCACGATAAATCAAACCATACCATCGGATATCGCTATAGAAATTGCGGAAAGTTTTGGTTTTCTTGCGGAACTAAAGAGCGAAGAAGAAACTCTTCAAGAGGTAGAAGAGGAAGAACTCGAAGAAAACTTAGAACCAAGACCTCCGGTAGTTGTAGTTATGGGGCACGTGGATCACGGAAAAACTACCTTGCTCGACGCTATAAGAAAGACAGACGTAGCAAAAAGAGAAAAAGGCGGTATTACTCAGCACATAGGAGCTTCCGTGGTGGAACTGCC
The DNA here is from genome assembly GCA_041641075.1 of Aquificaceae bacterium. GTDB lineage: Bacteria > Aquificota > Aquificia > Aquificales > Aquificaceae > JBEPZA01. Next base: position 2,297 of record JBEPZA010000114.1, read on the forward strand.
CGATGGTAGAAGGATAACTTTTTTGGACACACCCGGACACGAAGCATTCACCACACTAAGAGCAAGAGGAGCACAGGTAACAGACATTGCGGTATTGGTGGTGGCAGCGGACGATGGAGTTATGCCACAAACCATAGAGGCAATTAACCACGCAAAGGCTTTTAATGTTCCCATAATCGTAGCAGTTAACAAGATAGACAAACCGGGAGCTGACCCTCAGAGAGTGAGAAGGGAACTTTCTGAGCTTGGACTTATTCCCGAAGAGTGGGGCGGTGATACCATTTTTGTGGATGTATCCGCTGTGAAAGGACAAAACATAGACCAGTTACTGGAATACATCCTCTTGCTTGCTGAGATTTTAGAACTAAAAGCGAACCCAAACAAAAAAGCAAAAGGCACCATCATAGAATCCAAGTTGGACAAACAAAGAGGAGCTGTTTCCACCGTGCTAGTCCAAGAGGGAACACTGCGTGT
>JBEPZA010000115.1:0-2769 GCA_041641075.1 Aquificaceae bacterium
GGCTCATTTTCTATTTGTCCTATATCGGACACTTCACTCAGTATTCTCTGAACCAACCTGTCTCCTAGTTCAGGGTGAGTGTTCTCTCTACCTCTAAACTTTATCCGCACACGCACCTTGTCCCCGTCCTCTAAAAACTCCCTCATGTGTTTCAGTTTTACCTTTAGATCATGTTCATCTATTCTTAAGGATAGGTTTATGTCTTTTACTTCCATTGCATGTTCTTTCTGTTTCTTTTTTGCTTCTTTTTCCTTCTTCTTTTGTTCGTAAATGAACTTTCCATAGTCTAGCAATTTACATACGGGTGGATTTGCTTGAGGCGCTATTTCCACTAAATCAAACCCTCTCTCTTCTGCCAATGCGAGAGCTTCCTGCAAAGGTACTATACCTATCTGTTTTCCGTTCTCGTCAATTAGTCTCACCTCTTTTGCTCTTATTTGGCGATTAACCCTGTAGTCTACCATTGAAACCTCCGAGGAATTTTATTCTCAAAAGAGAGTAAAAACTCATGATCTTAGCAGAACAACAAACGAAGCCAGAAAGTTCAACAAAAAGACAAAGGTGGATAAAATGGAAACTCTTCTAAAGATAACTCTTCTTGGATCTTTGTAATCTACAAGGTCTATGTTTCCCAGACTTGCTTTGTATTTCTTTAGCCAAAAGGATATTAACACGTTGCCACTGAGCATGAGCATGAGTAGTGTTGAGTATATCTTCTCATCAGTCAAAATAAAATAACCCAACAAAAGAAAAAAAGCAATAGGGTAAAAACGCCAAAGAATTTTCCCATAGAAACTGCCTGCTGTATTTTTGTTTTCTTTTGTCCTCAGAAGTGTGGGAGCCACCACAAAAACCAGCATAAACAAAGAACCACAATACAAAGACAAAAGCACCTTATCCATTCTCTAACACAAATAATCTATCTTTGCCAGTTCTTTTGGCAATATAGATGGTCATATCTATATCTTTGATGGGATTTTCCAAATGGCTAGCTTTTGCGATTCCTATGCTCACAATCATGTGTAAAGTGATATTCCCCTGAATGGCTTTTCTTTGATAGCTAGTCTTATTCTTTCTGCTACACGCTCGGCTGATTTTACATCCGTATGTGGAAGGATTACCAAAAACTCCTCTCCACCATACCTAACTGGTATATCTGTAGATCTTACGGATTTTTTTATGATACGTGCGACGTGTTTTAGAGCCTCATCTCCTACAATGTGACCATACCTGTCGTTTATGGACTTAAAGTCATCTATGTCTATCATCAAAAGACTAACATCTAAACCGTGCCTCTTGCTTCTGTTTAGTTCTCTATTTAGAACATAGCAAATATAGTTTCTATTGAACACCTGAGTCAAAGGGTCATACACGGTTATCTTGGAAAGAAGTTTGATTAAAAGGGAGTTAAGTAGCTCTAAAAGCTTGCTGGAAAGCCTGTCTATTTCCTTTATACCAAGGAAGCACTCGTCGAACCCCTTATCCTTTATGCTTAATGCGTGGCTTACAGCCTCATGGAAATCTTCATGGTATTTAATGATATCCATATATATGCTATCGTTCTTTAGTATCTCTAATTTTTGCATATACAAGTAAAAAGGGCATTTTTTTGCAGGTATAGGCATACTAAATTCCTCGTTGTTAACAAGTGCTTCGAAAAAGTGTCTAACGTAATTTAGGTGAAAGTTCTTGGACTCTTCTATGGTTTTTATTAGTTCAAAGCTTACGTCCATGATTGAAGCTGTATCCTCTTCTCTATAATACAGAACCAGAATGTATGGCTTAAAAAATTCCTTGAAGGCAACATCCACGTTTTTTAAGTATTCTTCGAAGTGATGCTTCATAAGAATGTCTTTCATGCCCCATTTTCTAAGGTATTTTGGTGTCCCATTAGAAACTAAGGTGTTTAAAGCGCGTCTTAGGAATTTTCCTATTAAGTTGTAATCCAGTCCAAAAAATAAGTAAGAATCTGAGTTCTTGATTTTTTCGAGTATACCATTTACCAACTCTGGTATGTCTATGTTGTTTTTTGATCCTTCGCTGTCTGAGTTATTCAATTGCTCCATTCTAATAATCTTAAGGTGTTTTAGGTGAACAGTGCAACAAAACTTTTTCTACAAAATCCTCGAGTGTGGACCTGAAGGTTGTGCTTAGCGCATGATCATCTTGCACTTCTACATACTCTCTAACTTTGACCTCAGAAACGAAAAGCCTTGAGTGCTCTATGGGGACTACACTATCTTGATTCCCATGACACACGTATATGGGGACGCTTGGTGTCTTGTCAAAGAAAACTTCATTATCTGTTATTATTTCGTAACCTTTCTCCAATATATCTACTGCAAAGTCTTTATTTATATAAAGGTCCAAGCCTGTTTCGCACTCGTAAATGTGTAGCTCTTCCTTGCCTTCGAGCCAATTTTTACAGTGCTCTTTTCCTTCCTGCTGGACAGTCAAAGCAAGGGTAGAGTAAGAGGGAGCAAAAGCAAATACAGCTCTTATGTCCTCTTTGTAAAACCTAAGGTAATTGAGTATGACGTAAGCGCCGTGTGAGCTACCGCTAAGGATGATGTGAGAAAATCCTTTTACTTTGAAACCTTTAATTAAGGTGTCCAGAAGTTCCAGTGTTTTTGTGGTTGTTGTTCTGTGGTAATCCATATCCATAGCAAAGAAGGACACTTTATTTTTTAGAACGTCTTTTATAATCTTTACCTTGCTAGATTGAACGCTCGATGCAAAACCGTGAAGGTGTATAAGCATGAGCTCTGG
>JBEPZA010000116.1:0-2709 GCA_041641075.1 Aquificaceae bacterium
AGGTATGGATTAAGTCCTATGCCCTTCGTGGTTATATACAGAAGAATCAAGGATGTTACACTAAGATGGTCTATTTTCTCTCCAAAATCCTTAATGCTATCTATCTCAACAATTCTCAAATCTACGTTGTTTGTCTCTCTCTTTCCTTCTAAGAACTCTTCAACGGTAGCGCTCTCTAAAAAAACCCTATCCTTTTGCCACTGTCCTTTGCTAGCTGTGATAATCCTAACTATCTCCTTATCTCTTACGTCCACGACGAATGCGCCATAAACACTTTCATTTTTTATATCCACGACCTTAAAGTTTATAAACCTCTTTGTGTCTTCTTCCTGCGTAGCTATCCAAAAGTCTTCTATGATGGATGTTTCGTACTCTTGCTTTTTTTTATATGCTTTTTCTATCTGAAATAGATTCTTTTTTATAGAAGGGTAAGCATCGAAAATCATTCCTACACTCAGCGCTGTAGATATGAAAAGTAAACCAAGAATTGGTAAGACAAATTTTATAGGTGGGATGCCAAAGCTATGAGTTATCAAGTCTAACTTCTTTGCAAATACCCTTCTCAAAAACACGACCAAGCTTATAAAGAAGCTCAATGAAAGAAGGTGAAAAAGAGCGTAAAGAGATAAGTTATACACGTAATCTACAAAAAGTGACAAACTTCTTTCTTTGAAAGCTGTAAAAATATCTATCAAAGCGTAAGAGACCACAACACCTAAAAAGATAACATTGACCACTATAAACACCTTTAGAAAGTGCTTTAACACGTAAAGGTAGAGCATGTTAAGATTTTACTATGAAGACACCGCTTTACCATCTTCAAAAGGAGCTTGGAGCAAAGTTTTTTGAGTTTCACAAATGGCAAATGCCTATGGAGTTTTCTTCCATAAAGGAAGAAGCCTTATCCGTGAGAAACTTCTGCGGTGTTTTTGATGTGTCCCACATGGGAAGGATTTTGGTAAGCGGAAAGGACGTTATACACAAGCTAAACTTTCTTACCACCAACGACTTAAATAAACTGCAACCTGGAAGGGTTCAGTACAACCTTCTGAGCAACCAAAAGGGTGGTATCATCGATGATGTAACTGTTTACATGATAGACCAAGAAGAACTTCTCCTCTGTGTTAACGCATCCAACAAAGACAAAGTCTTAAACCACATTAAAAATTACATTCCCCAAACCCAGGACATATCGAAGGATACAGTTCAGATAGCCATTCAAGGTCCAAAAGCGCAGGAGATTTTATCCAAGTTTTTTGATATCAAAGACATAAGTTACTATCGCTTTAAGGCTTTTGATGGTGTGATTATCTCTAGGACAGGTTACACTGGTGAGGATGGGTTCGAGATTTACGCACCTGTGGATAAAGGCGTAGAACTTTTTAGGGAACTTACTAAGGAAGCAAAACCCTGCGGACTTGGTGCAAGGGACGTTTTGAGAATAGAAGCGGGGCTCCCTCTATACGGAAACGAGTTAAACCAAGACATAACACCCATAGAAGCCAACTTAAAGAGGTTTGTGAGTTTTGAAAAGGAATTTTTGGGAAAGGATAGCATGATAAGAAAAGAGGTCAAATACATGCTATTTGGTTTAGAACTTCTGGAGAGAGGTGTTCCAAGGCAAGGTTACAAAATTTTGTCCAATGGTATGCAAATAGGTTACGTAAGTAGTGGAACTTACTCGTATTACTTACAAAAAGGAATAGCCTTGTGCTTTGTAGAGCTAGACAAAAGAAAGGACCGTGTAGCTGTAGAGCTGGAGGTTAGAGGAAAGAGATTAAAAGGTGTGCTAAAGGATTATCCTTTCGTAAAGAAGAAAAGGGGGGCTATATAGCTTGAGCCAAGTGAGCCTCTATTTTTTCCTTTATTGACAAGTAATCTTTAGAGCTTAGCCTAAGCCTATTTAGGCTTTTTGTATTTGCGTTCATTATAGCCTTGATTATACTTTTTTCCTTGTGTGTAAATATATCCTCTTTGTATATACCTAATGTAAAAAGAGCGTGGCAGTAAAACCTAATATGAAAGGCTTTCAGGTCGGTAGGTCTCACTTTTAGGTAATGCACAACTAGGTTAAAAAGGTTTTCATCGAAGTATCTTATGAACTTGAGTAAGAAGCTCCCTATTTGGCACATCCACTCATAACGCTCGTATTGGGTAGCGTAGTAAGATAGCCTGATTATGTTCATCACATCCATGGGTACAATTACCTGTCCCATCTGTTTGTAAACTAGGGTTAAAACATTGAAAGGCTCAAAAACCCCTATATACTCGCTGTTTGGCAAAGCACCTTCCTTTACATACAAGTTGGTAATTCCAGGATAGCCGTAAAGCTTTACCAAAAGGTCGCTATCACCTACTACGAATCGCTTTAGAACCAAAAACTTAGACTTACAAGCCACCTTTTCTCAATCTTTGCAAAAAGTTGTGAGCTAGCCTGGTAGGCTCTGGTATGCGGTACTTGGAGAGTTTCAAAACCAGTTCTACACTTGTAGCCAAACTTATCCTATGTCCTACCGATACGTAAACGGGTTCCGTGTTGTCCTTTGTTCTCAAAGCCATGCCTACTGTCCTACCTCTGAAGACTATAGGTGCCATGCTTCCCCGCTTTTTTCCCAGAAACTCGTGCCTTCCAACCAAGAGCTTTTTTGCCACTCCTATGGCTACACTTCCCGTTTCTACACCAAAGTGGGAAGCTATACCGCAAAACCT
>JBEPZA010000117.1:0-2693 GCA_041641075.1 Aquificaceae bacterium
TCCCAAGGTATACCAAGCTGGGGCAAGGTGTGAGCATCAAATATCCCCTGGTACATACCGTTGTGGATGGTGAGAACTGTGGGAATACTATGCAAGCTTGGAAAGTACAAATTCTTATATAGAGGAAGTAAAGATGTGTGCCAATCGTGTATGTGTATGATGTCCACCTTTAGGTTTAGGCTTTCTATAGTTTTTAAAGCGCAAAGGCTCAGAAAGGCAAACCTTAGGTGGTTATCGGGATACTCACCTTTTGGCGGATTGTATGGATAAGGTCTGTCATAGTAGGGTGGGTAATCTATAAAGTAGTAATCGATACCATCTTTGTGGTCTTTTAAGATCCCAAAGGTTCTCTCTTGGTAGTCTATGTAAACTCTATCTTCTTTTAGCTTTTCAAAGTTACCTTTTATCTTTGCATACTTGGGCATTATTACAGATACCTTATGTCCCAAACGAACCAAAGCTTTACTTAGTGAGTGAACTACGTCCCCAAGTCCCCCAGTCTTTAGGTAGGCTGCACTTTCGGAAGCAACCATTAGTATGTGCATGCTTTCCCCGTTTTGATGTGGTCTAAAATATTATACCATGCAAGAATACTTACGATTGTTTCTGCAAGAGGATATAGGACATGCGGATATCACCACAGAAGCCATATTTAGAGGTGAAAGAGCCATAGGAATCATAAAAGCTAAAGAGGACGGTATATTTGCAGGCTTGCCCTTTGCTTTAGGTGTTTTTAAGCTTTTGGGTGAGGTTACGGTCCATAAAGCTTGGTCTGAAGGTTCTCCTTTCAAGAAAGGTGATATCCTTTTGGAACTGGAAGGACCAGCGGATGTTTTGCTAAAGGGTGAAAGGGTAGCGCTCAATATACTCCAGAGATTGAGTGGTATTGCAACTCTTACAAGACAATACGTAAAGGCTTTGGAAGGTAGCAATATACAAATTTTAGACACAAGGAAAACCACACCAGGTTTTAGGTACTTTGAAAAGTATGCGGTAAGAATTGGTGGTGGTAAAAACCACCGCTTTGCTTTGTATGACATGGTCATGATAAAGGACAATCACAAAGCGATTGCACAAGGTATAAAGGAGGCGGTAAGGAGAGTAAAAGAATACATTGGTCCAGCTTATAAGATAGAGGTGGAAGTAGAAAACTTGGAGGAACTTGAAGAAGCTTTAAGCTGTGGTGTGGACATCGTTATGTTGGATAACTTTTCCGTAGAGGACGTAAAAAAAGCCGTCAAAATTGTGGATGGAAGAGCTAAAGTGGAAGTTTCTGGAAATATCACACTTAGCAACATAAAGGATTACATTATAGAAGGAGTAGATTTTATATCAGTTGGTGCGATAACACACTCTGCCAAGTGGATAGACATGAGTATGAAAATAAGGAGACTTTAGCATGAGGTTTTACGGTATACCTTCGGAAGACAGAGCCTTAGAACTGGTGCAAGCAATAAGCGAAGGACAGTGGGTGTTTGTGGACAACCAAACCAAGGAAAAAAGAGAGCTTAGCAGAGAACAAGCAAAACAAGAGCTTACTCGTGTAATCCAAGAGGTGAAATCTTGGAAAGCAAACAACAAATACATTCCCTCTTACACCGTCTTTATCTTTGTCCACGAGCCCGAACAACCTAAGGCTTTTAAGATTTACGATACTTCTTCTTTGGGATGTGCTACTTCTTTGTCGCCACCACGTTGGATGTTTTACCTAAAGGACTTGGAAAATAAACTTTAAAAGCGCCTTTTGGGTGTGGAGACGATTTTCTGCCTGTGTGAATATAAAGTCCGCATACTTTTCAAAGACCTCTTCCGTTATCTCCTCTCCCTTCTTGGCAGGTAAGCAATGCATCACTTTAACATCATTGTCTGCGTAAGAGAGTAGTTTTTCATTTACCTGAAAGGGTGTCAAGGCTTTTATCTTCTCCTCGTTCCTGTCCTGGTTCATACTTACCCAAACATCGGTGTAAACTAAATGAGCGCCATTTACAGCTTCTATGGGATTTTGGGTAAGGTATATACTACCGTTGGTTATCTTACAAAGCTCTTCAGCAGCTTGGTAGTAGTAACTGTTTGGTTCGTAACCTTCAGGCGTTGCCACAAAGAGATTCAAACCAAAGAGTCCAGCAGCAACAAGCCAAGTGTTACACACGTTGTTACCATCACCTACGTAAGCTATTTTTATCTTCCTTATATCCTCTCCGTAAACTTCGTATATGGTGAAAACATCGCTTAGCACTTGACAAGGATGGGACAAGTTGCTAAGAGCGTTTATAACTGGTACGCTAGAGTAGTCCCTAAAATCCTCTATAGTCTTGTGGGAATCTGTTCTAATTATTAAAGCGTCCAAGTATCTGGATAAAGTCCTAGCGGTATCCTTTATGTCCTCTCCTCTGGAAAGTTGTAGTTCATTTTGTGACATAAAGATGGCGTTTCCACCTAGATGATTTATAGCAACTTCAAAGGAAACCCTTGTGCGCGTAGATGGTTTTGTAAAAAGTAGCCCTATGTTTTTGCCTTTCAAAGTATTATCCTTTAGAGATGTTTCCTTTATTTTTTGTGTGTTTCTTAATATTTGCCAGCCTTCTTCTGGAGTGAGATCCCACAGGTCTATAAAGTGTCTGATCATGTATAGATTATATCATAACTTCCTTTACTGACAATAAAACAAACGCATGTTATCCCTTGAGCGTGCT
>JBEPZA010000118.1:0-2677 GCA_041641075.1 Aquificaceae bacterium
TCCTTATAGTTCGTTGTTCTTAATTCCTTTGGAACTTCTATTTCCCTTTTTCTTTCCCAGTCTTTATCGGCTACTTTTGAGAGTGATAACCAAATACCCGTTTTTTTATAGATTAAGTCTTTGTTTTTAAGAAGGAGGGCTACAACGCCCGTCCCTACTGTTCCGCAACCAATAATCCCTACTCGTATGTGCATATAGGAGTATTTTATAGCAACCCTTTGACTGCATTCACTACTTCATCGTAGTTAGGTTCTGATGTAACTTCTGGGACCAATTGCTTGTAAGCTACTTTGCCATTTTTGTCCACAACAAACACCGCACGTGCCAGTATACCAAGAAGAGCACCTTCACCTATAACTACACCATACTTGATCATATCCCTGTATCTGTAGTCTGATGCCACAGTTACATTGCCTATGTTAAAGCTTTCGCAAAAACGCTTTTGGGCAAAGGGTAAATCCATAGACACTACAGTTACATCCACTCCTTGCATATTTGCCATAAGTTCGTTGAACTTTTTGGTTTCTGTTTCACACACAGGTGTGTCTAAAGAAGGAACGGTTACGATAACTTGAACCATGTCTTTTGCTCCACCGACTCTTTTTTCCTGCAAATCCTTTGTAACTACTGTTACTTGTGGAGCATCGTCACCTACATTCACGGGATTACCCATCAAAATTACTGGATTCCCTTTTAGATTTACAGTCTGTGCCATTTTTCTACCTCCTTTTTAGTTTTACTTGAATTTTAAAGGTTTTTAACATAGAAAACAACCTGATAAAACTCAAGAACTTATAAAATCTATCAATATCTTAGAGTGGTCAAATACGAGCTTTTCAAAAGGAATTTCTTCAAGTGGAAAAATAAACACACTTTTTGCGTCATCACCCGCCTTTGGAACACCAAAGGAGTCCAAGACGTAAACTATAGAAACCACATGAAAACGTGGGTCCCTGTTTGGATCCGAATAAACCCCAAACAATTTCTTAATCTTACAATCTAAGTTAGTTTCTTCTTTTACCTCTCTCAAAATGGCACTTTCTACCGTTTCTCCAACCTCCACGAAACCTCCCGGAAGCGCAAAACCTAAGGGCTCGTTCTTTCTTTCTATTAGCACTATCCCCTTTAGTCTATCGTCTTCCCATACCCGGACTATACCATCCACTGCCAAAAGAGGACACTTTATCATGTTTTATCACCTCCTGAGCCACGCCTATCATAACCATGGACATAAATAAATTGGAAAAGCCGTAACTTACAAAAGGTAGAGCAATTCCTTTTGGTGGTAATACATTAGTTGCCATAGCAACATTCCACAAAAAGGCTAAAGCAAAGTTCATACCTATACCAAAAAGCACCAATTTACTGAATAAATCGTTAGACTTGATAGACCAATAAAAAAGTTTCGCGATTAGCATTGTATATAAACCAAAAATAAATACTAGTCCCACAAAGCCCATTTCCTCACCTATGGTAGCTACAATAAAATCCGTATCCGCCTGCGGGAGATAACCCATTTTCTGAATACCTTTACCTATGCCTTTGCCAAATATTCCTCCATCAGCCAGAGCATACAAAGACTGAATTATTTGGTATCCTGTATACTCGGGATCTTTGAACGGATCTTGCCAAGCACTAAGTCTGTCCTGCACGTAGGTTTTTTGTCCAAAGAGAATGTATGTCCCGACTAATATAAACACAGCCGATATAGGAATTATAATTCTAAAAGGAAGACCACCAACAAAAAAAATACTACCTGCCAGAACTAAGATAAATATTGCCGCTCCTCTATCGGGTTGTAGGAAGATGAGAAACACATTTACGATTACCAAGAGAGCGGACCAGAATATGTACTTGTAATTTTTTAAGTCCCCTTTGGAAAATATGTAGTAAGAGAGAAAGAGGATAACAGAAAGCTTAGTGAATTCCATAGGTTGGATACTGTAACCTACCAACCATCGGTCCACACTTTTGCCTGTAGCGTACTTTTTTATTAATACCATCGTTAAGAGCAAGGTAGAAGTTATCATAAGACCATACGAGAAAGCCTTGGTCTTAAGCGTTCTGTAGCCTATCTTGGGTATCACAAATGATGCCACTAGGTAACCCAGGAAAAAACTTAAAAATTGAAATAAGGGTCTTTGGTATAGCTTAAAGTTCTGTGGCGATTCCCAAAGATAAGGAACAGTATTTACACTAAGGATAGCGGTTTCGCCTATGAGAAAAAGCAAAAAAACTAATGAATAAATACTTCTATCCATGCTTAAGCTTTCTTATTGTAAAATATAGCAAATACTTTCCTATGGCGTATCTAAAAAATGGTAGAGTGTATTAGAAAAAACAAAACGTATGCTTATACACAACAAGGATTTAAACGAATCCAAAAATCCACTTTAAATCAAGAAAGCTCTGAAATATACATTCAAGCACGGTGAAAGCTTTTCGAGAAGCCAATAGCGTTTATCTTTGCTGGAAGAAGCTTCGCCGATCGTTGCCCGCCAACCAAGAAAGCTTGCAGATGGAATAAGTTTGATGATAAATAAGGTGAGTTATAATAAAGAGATAAATGCTTATGCAGACATCTCTAAAAAAGTTAATGCGGAAGGATAAGAATTGGTAGATGTAGACCACCACAGTTGTGAGTTATGTAAGTGTTACCACGGAAGTAAGTATATGG
>JBEPZA010000119.1:0-2648 GCA_041641075.1 Aquificaceae bacterium
CAGGAGGACATAATATGACAAGAGAAGAAGCCGTAAACATACTATTACAAACAAACAAAGAGTTTAGGTATCATTACGAAAAACACGAGGAGCTTGATAAGCAGGTGGACAAACTCGAAAAACACCACCCCATGACCCACGAGTTAGAGATGGAAATAGAAAAACTAAAAAGAGAAAGACTATACCACAAAGACATGATGGAAGCCATAATATCCAACTTCCTAAAAGAAAACTCATAAAACTTGAAATTCAGAGCAAAAAGTATACTAACCTTTAAGACGCTACAATTTGTTAACAAATAATTAACAGAAGGATATATTTTATACTCTTAATTTTGGATAGGAGGTAAAAGACTTGAGAAAGGGAGCAGATATCATCATAGAAGCCTTGAAAGCAGAAGGAGTAGAGGTGATTTTTGGACTACCTGGCGGTGCGATAATGGAGTTCTACGATGCTTTGTATAGAGATGGGACAATAAAGCACATACTTGTAAGACATGAGCAAGGAGCAGGTCATATGGCGGAGGGATACGCCAAAGCTACAGGAAAAGTAGGCGTAGCAGTGTCCACATCAGGTCCTGGGGCTACCAATTTGGTAACTGCGATAGCTGACGCTTACATGGACTCTGTTCCCACAGTTTTCATCACAGGGCAGGTCCCCACACACCTAATAGGAAACGACGCTTTCCAAGAAGTAGACATAGTAGGTATCACAAGACCTATTACAAAGCATAACTTTTTGGTAAAAAAGATAGAAGACCTACCACTCATAATAAGGCAAGCCTTTTATATAGCTAAAACGGGCAGACCAGGACCGGTTTTGATAGATATACCTAAGGACATAACCCAAAAGCTTTCCGATGTAAAAATACCATCCGAAGAAGAGGTAAAAGCTTCCCTTCCTGGATACAAGCCTCATTTGGAAGGTAACCCACAGCAAATAAAAAAGGCAGCAAGAGCTATAATGGAAGCCAAAATGCCGGTGCTTTACGTTGGTGGAGGAGCAGTGCAAGCGGAAGCTCAAAAGGAGCTTGTGGAGCTAGCGGAACTTATGAGGATACCAGTTACCACTACAAACATGGGTAAAGGTGCTTTTCCAGAGCTTCATCCACTCTCGTTACATATGCTTGGAATGCATGGAACTTACTATGCCAATATGGCTGTATATAACTGTGACCTTTTGATAGCGGTAGGTGCACGCTTTGATGACAGGGTTACAGGCAAAATAGACGAGTTTGCTCCAAGAGCCCGTATAATTCACATAGATATAGATCCCGCCTCTATATCGAAAAACATAGTTGTGGATATTCCTATAGTAGGTGATGTTAAGATTGTCCTGAGGAAGCTCATAGAGGAAATAAAGAAGGAAGGAGCAAAAATTCTGTATCCACAGGAAAGACAAAAGTGGCTTGAACAAATAGAAAAGTGGAAAAAACTTCACCCACTTACGTATCAAAAATCGGACAAAGTTATAAAACCGCAGTATGTTATAGAGCAAATATGGGAAGCAACCAAAGGACAGAGCATAATAACCACAGGCGTAGGTCAACACCAAATGTGGGCTGCCATGTTTTACAAGTATAGTTTCGAACGTCAATTCATAAACTCTGGTGGACTTGGAACTATGGGATTTGGTTTCCCAGCTGGTATAGGTGCAAAAGTTGGTAGACCTGATAAAGAGGTCTTTGTTATAGATGGTGATGGATCTTTTTTAATGACGATGCAAGAAATTGTGACTGCTGTGGAGTATAAAATACCTGTCAAGGTGGCTATAATAAATAACGCATATCTTGGAATGGTAAGACAATGGCAAGAGCTCTTTTACGAAAAAAGATACGCAGAAGTGGATCTAAGCGTTCAACCAGACTTTGTGAAGCTCGCTGAGGCGTGTGGTGCGGTAGGATTTAGAGCTGAAAAACCTTCGGACGTGCGGGAGATTATAGAAGAAGCTTTGAAAATCCAGGACAGACCTGTGATAATGGACTTTCATGTAGACAAAGAGGAAAACGTGTTCCCAATGGTCCCAGCTGGTAAATCATACAGAGATATGATATTGGAAGACGGGAAGAAAAAGGTAGAAGCAGAGACCATGTATTTAGTCGGTTAACATAAGAAGGAGGCATATATGGCAGACACCATAGGAAGCAACACTCTTGAAGTTATAAAAACCCCCTTAACAAGAGAATTAAAGAAAGGAAGCATAAGGAAGCACATAATAAGCATACTTGTGAGAAACGAAGTAGGAGTTTTGGCTCGTATTGCAGGACTAATAGCGGGGAAAGGTTACAACATAGAGGATATGTCTGTAGGTGAGACTCATGAAGAAGGAATATCAAGAATGACACTAGAGGTAATTGGTGATGACATAGTGATAGACCAGGTAATAAAGCAGTTAAGAAAGTTAATAGACACCATAAAAGTGAAAGACTTAACGGAAATTCCCCATGTGGAGAGGGAGTTAGCTCTAATAAAGGTCCACACATCCACACCAAGGGCAAGGGATGAGGTTATAAGATTAGTTGAAATATTTAGAGGAAAGATTGTAGATGTCTCTCCAGAAACTTACACGGTAGAAATCACTGGCACAACGGAGAAGGTAAACGCCTTTTTGGAGATGGTGAAACCTTTTGGTATAAAGGAAATGGCAAG
>JBEPZA010000120.1:0-2647 GCA_041641075.1 Aquificaceae bacterium
GAACTATCATTGTAGTAGCTCATAGATTTTCCAACATTAAGCTTTGTGACAGAGTGATCCTTTTTGAAAAAGGAAGCGCCGTTTTTGAAGGAGACTCAGAAAGTGTTATCAGAGAGTTTCTTCAGAGAGCATAAAAGACTATGGAGTTGGTGTCAGCAAATTTTTTCATTTTCTCTTTTTCTAATACGTAAACCTTTTTCGCCTCTATAAACAATGCCTTTCCTTTTATCTTCTTTATCATTTCCAAGGTTTCTAAGCCTACAGTAGGAACATCTATTCTGTAGTCTTGATGCCTTCTTGCTACCTTTATAACCACGCAACCACTCCCGGCGATTTTACCTGCTCTTTTTATAGTTTCTTGCGTGCCTTCCATGGCTTCTACGCTTACTACAGCCTTATTTTTGACCACAATTGTTTGCCCTATATCCATACTTGCTATCTCTACAGCTATTGGGTATCCAAACAAAGCATCTTCCATTACGTCCTGCGAAGGTTCTATGGAGCCTATGTTACCTGGTCCCACAAGCAAAGACTTCAAATAAGGAGATGGATCTATGAAATTAAATCCTATTTTTTCCATCTCCTCCATAAAGCTTTTTACCAAGGTTTGTGGTCTTTTGTCCTTTGCCTTTCTCAGAATTTTTAGAGCTAGCTCATCGAAACTAAAAAGATGGGTAAATATTAATTTGTGTTCAAACTTACCAAGCATTACTATGTCTTTTATTCCTTTTTTTTCTAGTATGTTTACAAGTTTCTTAATACTACCTAAAAGAAGGATTTCATCGGATATGATGTTGGTGATACCTTTTACACCTACGGTGAATACGTCTACACCTAACTCCTTGGCACCTTTTATAAAAGCGCCTGGTAGTTCGCCACCACCAGCTATAAGACAGATTTTACTCATTTACCTATTAGCTTGAAGAACTCCTCCCTAGTTTTTAGGTCACTCTCGAAGAGACCTTTAAGAGCGGATGTTGTGGTCTTATGTCCCGGACTCATAGCTCCTCTCATGGACATACACAGGTGTTCGCATTCCAATACCACTGCAACTCCCTTTGGCTTTAACTGTTCATCTAAGAAATCAGCTATTTGTTGCGTTAATCTTTCTTGGACTTGTGGTCTTAAAGCAAAGGCTCTTACCGTTCGCACAATTTTTGATAACCCGCATATTATTCCATCTGGAATGTATGCTACATACGCTTTTCCAAAAAAAGGCAGTATATGATGCTCACAGAAGCTATACACAGTAATGTCTTTAACTATAATCATTTCGTTGTATTGTCCAAATTCTTCAAAAAGTTTAAAATTGAATTGCCGGAGCTGATCGAACTCTTCCCACATGCGGGCTATTCTCTCTGGCGTCTCCTTTAGACCCTCTCTGTCTGGATCTTCACCTATGCCTTGAAGAAACAACCTAACACCTTCTATGATTTTTTGCCTATCTATAGCCATGAAACTAAATAATAGGAGTGCGTATTTTGTAAATCAATGAAATTTATCACATAGATTTGTCGGAAATTTAACTGACTTTTAAAAAAAGCTTTTATAATTAATTCCTGTATTTTTTCGTATCGATAAAGACAAAAAGCAAGAGAAGTATACCACCTATTAAAGCGCTCAAATACTGACTCACAAAACGCCACACTATTACAAATATGCCTAAGATGTATGGCTCTAAGTATGATTCGAACACAGATAGACCACCTATCTCACCAATCCCGCTTCCACCGGGTGTTGGACTGATAAATATTGCGTAAACCAATATAAGTTGCGACAGGAAACTTTCTAAGAGATTAACCTTAGCTCCAAAAGCGTATAGCAAGAAAACTCCCACAAAAAGAAATGAAATATACAGACTTACACTAAAAATGGTTGCAAGAACCAAGTGTATTTTTTTGTGTTTCAAAAAAATTTTTGTAGTTACTATGTATTTGTTGATTGTATACTTCACTTTAATCCAAAAGGGACTTTTTGAGTTCTTTTTTCTCAAAAAGGTTCTTAAGACAACGTAAATTAGACCAAAACCTACAAAGAAAATTAAAAGAAGTCCCAAAAGTTCAACAGCTTGCTTGGGGTTTTTATACGCATCGTATAAGGCAAAGGGGAAAGCAATAATAAAAAAAACAGATCCTGTTAAAGTTTTCATAGTGACTACGCTTAGTATTTTGTGCAATTTTCCACCTTTTCGGGCAAGCGTATAGATGGACATGAATTCCCCTCCCGTATGTGCCGGTGTTATAGTCGATCCAAAAGTGTTTATGAAAGAGACAATATATCCATACAAAAAGTTGTATTTAATCCCAACAGCTTTCGAAAGCGTAAACAACCTAAGGTTATCAAAGGTATGGTATAAAAACATGCACAAAAAGGCTAAAAAAAAGTATTTCTTGTTTAAAGTAAGCATCATAACAAAAGCTTCTTTTGTAAATGCTTTCTTCAGAACGTATAAAATAGCCAAAGCTATAACAAAAATCGTGGCTAGTATGCTATAAACAATAGACTTGGGCATAATTAAATATTACTCCCACTCTATGGTAGCGGGAGGTTTAGAAGAAATATCGTAAACCACTCTATTTACACCTTCCACTTCGTTTATTATTCGGCGCATTACATGATCCAAAAACTCGTAAGGAAGCTTGGACCA
>JBEPZA010000121.1:0-2639 GCA_041641075.1 Aquificaceae bacterium
CTGTCATCAGATCTACAAAACCTCTCTTTTCACATATCAAGGAAGCAGATTTTCCAAAAGCTTCTGGATGTATGGGAAGTGGGAAAAGTATGACCTTTACCTGAACATTATTTTTATCCGCCCAATCTTTCAAGATTGGTTCACTCCTTTTACAAAAGGGGCAATCTGGATCCGTTATGTAATATACGTATTTACTACCACTGCCGTATGTAAAATCTACGAGCTTTTCTATCTCGTTAAGCAAACTCTTTTCCACTTTCATAAATTCCTGCTGTCTTTCGCGCGTTAGATTTTTACTATCCTTTACAGATATTAAGTTACCAGCCATGATGTAATTAGCTTTGCTGTCCATATAAAAAACTAGCGGTTGAGCTCCTACTTTGATTACTACCTCACACAAACCCGGTATATCCTTTACACTGGATATGGATTCCACATTAAATTCTTGTGGAATAAAGCCCTTTACGGCAGTTTTTACTTGCTCCTGGGTAGGACACTTCCCTACACTAGTGCATGCGGTTAAAGTTATAGTAAAAATTACAGTTGAGGCGCCTAAAAGTTTTTTCATAAATTCCTCCTTAATAAATATATTAATCCCTCTTACACTCTACGCCTTCTCTATCTATGTATTCTTTCATGAGCCTCAAAGCTTCTTCGCCAGTCACTAAGCTTTTTATATCCTCATCCAAATTATCGGGCTTTACCTTCACAATCCATCCCTTTGTATAAGGAAAGTCGTTTATTAGATCTGGTTGATCAAAAAGCTCTTCATTCCTTTCTATAACCACACCTTGTATTACAGCGGGCACTGGTCCCGTCCATTTACCGCTTTCTAAGCTTGAATAGGGCTTACCTTTCGGTACGTGTTTTCCTACCGGTTTTATTCTAACATTTACCATTCTTCCAGCTCTAGTCTGACCTACATCAGTTGCACCAACAGTTACAGTTCCATCTGCTTCAATTCTATACCACACTTGATTTTCTATGTCGTAGTATAGGTCTTCTGGAATATGGCATCCTTTGTATTTCATACTTTGAAATTTTAATATAAGAATTCAAATCTTACCATATGAGCATAAACATAGTGTTCTTAGCAAAAGTAATTAAGTTGATTGTTTAAAAACTACTTTGTAATCCTAAACAGGTCCTCCATTTTGCTTTCAATTTGGTCCCTTATACGTCTAAGGGTAGCTAAGTCCATAGATGTTAATTCGTCTATGTTCCAGTGCTCTCTTCTTTTGTGATTTTTAACGTACTGACAACTGTCACGAGCGGAAGGGGAAAGTGTTATTAGGATATCCGCTTCATCGTAAGGAACCTCTTGTATTGTGCGAACCACCAAATTATCTACTTGGTAGTCCTTTTCCTTAAGCACATCAAAAATTAGTTCAGGAATACTATCTGGCTTTTCTAAATTGAAAGAGAGAATTTGCACATTTAAAAGTGCCACGCGTGAAATCTTCTTCGCTATATGTTCCGCTAAAAGACTCTTTATATCTTTTCCAGAAGCAAAGAGAATAAGCATCCTTAGTGGTATTTTAACATAACAAAGTATTTGCAAAACATAGTTTAAAATTAATCTCTTATGTTTCTAAAGGAATACGAAAATTTTATAGACAGTGTCAGATACTTCTTTAAAAGTAGAGGCTATATAGAAGTGTTTACACCAATTTTGCAAGAATATCCAAATATAGATCCTAATGTGGAACCCATAAGAGTTTCGGTAAGAATCCCCAATGAAAAAATCCTGTTTTTGCACACATCCCCAGAAAATGCTATGAAGAAACTACTGAGTAAATACAAAAAAGACATATTCCAAATAACTAAAGCTTTTAGAGATAAAGAATTAGGAAAGTGGCATAATGTAGAATTTACCATGCTCGAGTGGTACAAAATAGGGCAAGATTTTAATTATTTAATTCAAGAAATAGGGGAACTTTTGAAGTTTTTACAAATAGCCGAAAGTTACGAGATCATAAGTGTTGAACATGCTTTTGAGGAATATGCAGGTATCATACTGTCCGAAGACGAAGAGATTTTTAAAAACAATCTTCTAACTTACGGTTACGAGTTTGATGACCAAGAGGATTGGGAAACTCTCTTTTATAGGGTTTACGTAGAAGTAGAGAGAAAATTAGGAACCAAAAGACCAACTTTTCTGATAAAGTATCCAAAAAGACTATCTGCGTATGCAAAAATAACGGAAAATTATGCTGAACGTTTTGAGCTATACATAAAAGGTATAGAAATAGCTAATGGATGGACAGAAGAAACATCAAAGGAGGAAATTTTAAAAAGAATGGAGGTTTATAGACAAAATAGAGACTTGCCAATAGATAAAGACTTAATCAATGCATACGAAAACATGCCACCGTGTGCAGGTTGTTCTATAGGTCTGGATAGATTGTTCATGATTTTGAAAGGAATAGATGGATTTAAGGATTTGAGAAAGTATGTATTTTGACTTTAATCTAAATTTTATTTGATTTCTTACCGTCTTTACGTTTTAATTAATTCACAACCATGTTATATTTAGCGGTATGTCCGCACGATACGGAAACAAAAAAAGGTATCAGAAGATGGCAACAGATAGCAAAGGATATAAGTAAAATCATAAAAGAAGTTGTATTTGAACCTTT
>JBEPZA010000122.1:0-2521 GCA_041641075.1 Aquificaceae bacterium
TGAGTAAAGCTGGTTCTATGCAAGAGATTGTAGAAAACACTTTGAAGATTATAAGGGAAAAGTATTGAATTATTATGAATTATCAAACAACTCTTTGCATAAGGATTTAAAAATATCCTATAATACTTTCATGGCTAGCTTGGGTTTTCTAAAGATACCTCTACTTTCCCAGCTAAGAGCTTACAGAAAAGAATACCTAACAAAAGACTTAATCGCAGGCTTTACCGTAGCTGTAGTCTTAATCCCTCAGTCCATGGCTTACGCATTGGTGGCAGGTCTACCACCTGTTTATGGGCTCTACGCTGCTTCTATCCCTGTATTGGTAGCTGCTTTATTTCAGTCCACCCCTCAGCTGGCTATAGGACCTGTAGCCATAGTGGCTTTTTTGACTTATAGCTTTTTAATAGGTTTTGTTAAACCGAGTGACCCACTATTCATAGACTACGCCATAATAATGGCTTTCTTTGTTGGTCTTGTTGGATTGTTCATGGGAATATTCAAGCTTGGATTTTTACTGAGATTCGTCTCCCACGCCGTGGTTATAGGTTTTTCCAACGCAGCGGCTATAATAATAGCCTCCACACAAGTTCCATCTTTGCTAGGAATAAAAGCAGAACAAAAGTCCTATGTTTTTCAGAATTTTTACGAGATAGGCAAAAACCTAATCAATACCAACTTATACACCTTAGCAGTGGGCATAGGGTCCATGCTTGTCATAGTGGGATTGAGAAAAATACACAGAAACTTTCCATCAGCTTTGGTTGCAGTTATTTTGTTTACATTTCTATCTTACACTTTCGACTTCCAATCCTATGGAATATCTGTAGTTGGAAATATCCCATCAGGTTTGCCTTTGCCTTCATTTCCGAATGTACTCAACTTAGAAGCGGAGATACTTTTCAAACTAATACCAGGTGCTTTCATAGTAGCCATTATTGGATTTATGGAGTCTTATTCTATCTCAAAAATAATGTCAACAAAGACGGGTATAAAGAGCGACACGAACCAAGATTTGATATCACAGGGTATAGGCAACTTGGTAGCGTCAATTTTCAAGGGTTTTCCCGTTAGTGGTTCTTTCTCTAGGTCTGCCATAAACCTTCAAGCTGGTGCCGTAACTAACCTTGCAAACGTTATCTCTGCACTTTTGGTAATACTTACCATATTTACTTTCTCTCCTCTCCTTTACTACCTACCTAAGGCTACTCTAGCGGCACTCGTAATAACAGCGGTAATTGGTATCCTAAAATTGGGATATTTTAAGGAGCTTTGGCACACAAGTAGACCAGATGCTATAGCTTCCATAACAACATTTGTCTTTGCTTTTGTTACCAAACCTGACTATGCCATACTCATAGGCATGCTTTTGGCACTAGCACTGTTTTTGTGGAACAGCCTATACCCGAGAATTGTCTCACTTACGAGAGATCCAAAGACTAAAACCTTCATAAACGCTCAGACAAACAACTTGCCAGAGTGTCCTCAAATAACCATAGTAAGACCAGAGGCATCTTTCTACTACGCCAACGTGGAAAACATAGTAGAAGAGTTTGAAGAACTAATAAACAAAAAACCAGCACTAAAGCATTTCGTTATAGATGGGGAAGGCATAAACTCTGTGGACGCTACAGCTGTAGAGACATTGCATGACTTTGTAAAAAACACAAAGAACAGGGGAGTAAACGTGGTATTTGTGAACTTAAAGGGAGTGGTGAGAAACATATTTGCCAAAGCTAAGCTCATAGACGTGATAGGCGAGGAAAACATTTTGCCATCCAAAGGAGCAGCTATAGATGTGCTTTTTGATAAGATAGATCATAGTTATTGCAAGCGTCAATGTCCCTATGCAGTATTTGATGAGTGCTATACAGTAAAGGAATACGTCAAGTTCTTACCTGTAGAGGAAGACTTTGTCAATAGGCTCTATAACGAAATGCATACAGACCAGTGTGAGGTTCTCATGGCCAAGAGAGGTAAATTCATCAGGATAGAATGTGGCAAAAAAACACGTGTAGAGTTTAAGAGTTCCCATTTTGCGAAAGATGACAAGGGAAGGATATACCTGTATCCTTCTGGAAATGCTAAGATAGATGATGAGTTTGTTAATTTTGGAACTTTGGCAAAGAATGCTCAATTGGAGTTTTTCAACGGATACATACTCATAAGTAAGAATGGTTCACTAAAAGAAGCTGCCGAAAATATATTTAAAATAATTGAGGTGTCTTATAATAAAATAAAGTAGAGCGGCGAGGTAGCTCAGTTGGCCAGAGCGGGGATCTCATAAGTCCCAGGTCGGCGGTTCGATTCCGCCCCTCGCCATGTGAAGTTAAAAATGAGATATTAAAGAATCAAAGGTCTGTATGCCTAAGGGAAGCATTACAGAATTCCCTGAACAAGAAAGAAATTATATAGGTTCTCCAAGCTGAAATTGTAAAAGGACAGCAATTTTATTTGGATACAGAGGGATTTTATATCGAAGCTACAGGCTTTTTAATGACTGGGAAAAATCTAAAATACCTAT
>JBEPZA010000123.1:0-2486 GCA_041641075.1 Aquificaceae bacterium
TAGTCTTTACCTCTTAAGTTACCATCCACTAAATCACCTGTATCTACTATAAGATCTGGTTTTTCTTTCTCCCATACTTTCTGAACAAGTTTTATTTTATCCATCCCCATTACTGGTCCCAAGTGAATATCTGATATGTGCATAATCTTCAAGCTGTTTATTTCCTTGGGCAATTTATCGGTATATAAACTTATCCTAATAACTTTCAGATTAAGTGTTTCATAGTAGCTGTATGCAGATAAACTTAAGGAAAGAATTAACACAATATAAAAAGCAACAGTTCCAGATGGGTTTGGTAAAGGATTTATGCCTAAGTATACCTTAGAGAGCTTAACTACAGCTCTGTATAAATCAATTAGCAGTGTGGAAACAAATAAGTATACGGAAAAACCTAACCACAAAAGCCCAAATAGTGTAAACCAGTAAGACAAAGTGTAATAGTAATTTTTATCAAAGTAACGACCTATGAAAAGCAAAAGTATGGAAAAAACACTTATGATTAAGTAAAGTCTTCGCCAAGTATTGTTGCATGCAGGCTTAATGACCCTGTAGTAAGGGTAAAGAACGAAAAAGGAATATATGGATAGCACAACAATTAAAAACAGAAAAAACAAGATCATATCATATTTCTAATTTATACCCAAAACCCCTAACTGTTTTTATGAATTGTCCTTCTTCTCCTAACTTTTCTCTTAAATTTTTTATGTGCACGTCTATGGTTCTGTCGTAAACTTCTTTTTGCAACACCTTTTCTATCAAAAACTCCCTGCTTATTGGTTTGCCATAGTTAGTTAATAGAGCTTCTAAGATTTTGAACTCTGTTACAGTAAGGTTAAGTGTTTGATTTTGCTTTCTTACCTCTTTTTTGCTTAGGTCTATTTCCAGTGTTCCAAGTTTAATCAAGCTTTCAAATTCTAATTTGCCAAGTCTTCTGAGGATAGCTTTCATACGAGCTGTTAGCTCTTTGATCGAGAATGGTTTAGTCACGTAGTCATCTGCGCCATAAGAGAACCCTTTTAGTTTATCTATTTCTGAGTCCTTGGCGGTTAAGAATACTATGGGTATACTGTGCCATTCTGGATTGGATCTTATATAATGGGCTATCCTAAAACCGTCATAATCTGGTAACATAACGTCCAGTATAAATATATCCGGTGTTTTTGTCTGCAACGCCTTAAAAAGCTCTGAACCTTTGTTAAATATTTCTACTGTGAAGTTGTCCTTTTGTAGGTTGTATTTTAGTAATTCAGATAGGTCCTTGTCATCTTCCACTATGTAGACTAATGCTTTCATATTTGAGGTCTGATTCTTATAACAACCTCATCGGGATTTACTACCTCGCCAACTTGAGCTAGTATTTCTTCAACCACACCATCTATAGGCGAAGTGATTTCATTTTCCATTTTCATAGCTTCTACAGTAAACAATATATCACCATCCTTTACTTGTTGACCTATGGTCACCTTAATGTTGGTTATTTTGCCGGATATGGGGGATGCTATATCCCCTACACCTACAGGTTTGGGTCTTTTGGGTTTTACCACTTCACCTTGTATGAACTCAGCGTAGCTTGCTCCCGGGCTTTCAATTTCTCTTAAAGGTTTTACAACAACTTCTTCTAACTTTCCATCTAATCTAATGAAGAATGTTTTACCTTCAGGTGCTGGGTCACCTCTACCAGCTATTTGCACGTGGTACTGCTCTCCGTGTATAGTAACTATAAACTCTACTGGTACTCTTTCTTTACTTTCTTGTAGCTCCTCTTTGGCGGTGATTGGTGGAACTTCTCCTTTTTGGAAACTTTCTCTCCAAGCAAAGAACTCATGGGCAACGAGTGGGAATAGTGCATAAGAGATTATATCTTCCTCCGTTTTAGCTCCGTTCTTTAACGCTTCACCCTTTATTTTTGGAAGTTCTGGCTCTAAAAGATCCGCCGGTCTGATGTCGTAAATGGGCTTTTCATCACCTAAAATCTTGGAAATAATTTCTTCTTTTATAGGCGCTGGAGGTCTTCCATATAAACCTTTAACGTAGTCTTTAGTTTCTTTAGTAACTACCTTATATCTCTCTCCGTGCATCACATTAAGCATTGCTTGGGATCCTACAATTTGGCTGGTTGGTGTAACGAGTGGGGGGTATCCCAAGTCTTCTCTAACTCTAACAACTTCTTCCAATACTTGAGGTAGTTTTTCTTCCATTCCTTGTTCCCTAAGTTGAGTTATAAAATTAGTTATCATGCCACCTGGAACTTGGTGTATCAAAACACCTACATCCGGATAAGGTGGCAAAACATCATACTTTTTGTATTTCTTTCTAACATCTCTAAACAAATCACCCGCTCTCTGGTAAAGTTTTTCGTCTACGTTGACTATGTAGCCAAACTCTTTAAGAACGTATATCATAGTCTCACCTGGTGGATGAGATGTTTGACAAGAGAGTGAGTAAAAAGCAGTGTCTATCATATCTGCTCCAGCTTCTATACCTTT
>JBEPZA010000124.1:0-2485 GCA_041641075.1 Aquificaceae bacterium
TCACCAAAACCCGGAAGGGTAATGGTGCTTCATAAAGATTACGAAGCTTTACCTAACTTGTTTGTTGCCGGGACATTGGCGGGTCTTAGCTCTCACTTCACTTCGTGCGCAGGCTCCGGTGTGGAAATAGCCATAGAAATACTTTCTCGAATGGCTGGCAAACGTATAGTTATACACGACGTGCCCCAATCTTGACAAAAGCAGTAATAGCCTTTCTTTTAACCTTCCTCTTTCTCCTTGTCTTTTTTCTGTATGTGCCCATACAGGACCTAAAAGAGAGGCTTCTTTTGCTAAACCCATTAAACCTAACGCTTGCCTTTTGTGCCTACACGGTAAGTCAACTGACCAGAGCCATTAGATGGAAAGTCCTGATAGGTAACCTAACACTAAGGGATGCCTTTCTTATAAACAGCGTAAACATCCTCTTTAACAACGTCCTTCCCGCTAGGACTGGAGAGCTAAGTTGGTTTTACTATGCAAACAAGGTAAAAGTTAACGTAAAGGTTTCCCTGTGGTCCTTCTTTGTGGGAAAGCTTTACGATTTAATAGCTCTGCTTTTTTTCGGTTTACTGGGCATATACATAGCCTATAAAAACTTGTTCTTGTTGGTTCTTTTGGTAACTGTAGCTTTTGTTGCTTTGCTTTTTGGAAGGTTACACTTTTTTATCCCAAAGTGGAAAAAGCTAAAGGAATTGAGAGCCTTTGTAAAGGAAAGGGTGAGTCTAATTCTGTCTGCAAAGCTTTTGTTCCTTTCTTCTCTTTCCATAGTTTTTAAGTTTCTGGGTGTATATATGCTTATAGGTGGTGAGTTGGTAAAGACCTTTTTAGGCTTTAGTGCTGGGGAGCTAAGCAGTGTAATGCCGATACACAACTTTATGGGCTATGGCACGTATGAACTTAGTTTTTCTCTACCTCTTAAGGTCTTTGGAGCTTCCATCAAGGACGCTTTGATTGATGCTTTTTTAGTTCATAACTTTCTATTGATTTCTTCTTTCATACTTGGTATACCTTCACTCTTGCTTTTGCACATGGCAAAGCATTAGTTTATATTTGTATGCTAAGATATTTTTATTATGAAGCTAGCTTTCTTAAAAACTGGACAGGAAGAGGGTGTAGGACGCCATATACTAGCTCTACTTAAAGCTTTCAGGGAACGTGGACATGATGTTTTAGAAGTTGACTTAAGGGAAGGGGATATAAAAAGTAAAGTGGAGAGTCTTTCTAATTTTGGACCACAGTTTGTGATTGATATAAACTCTACGGGATTTATAGTGGGACAGAAAGAAAATGGTGAAAAGGTACCTTTATGCGATGCTATGGGCTTTGCCCATGTGAGTGTATTTACGGACGAGCCCTTGTTTTATTTTTCATCCACGGTAGATGCTACAAAAGCCAACAATTTTCTTCCTATTGTTTGCGACCTTAAGTACGCAGACACGCTTAGATTCTTGGGAAACGAAAAAGGTTACTTCTATATAACACCCTTTATAGACAGAGACCAGATGATACAACCTACAGGCAAAAAAGAGATAGATGTAATTTTCCTTGGACCTGTTGTGGATCCGGACATTGTGCTACAAAAGGTATTGGAAAATATAAAATACGAATTTAGTTCTCTGTTTTTTGAGGTAGGGGAGTTTCTCTTTAGAAATCCAGAAGCCCATCTGCTCTATGCTTTTGATTACATTTTTTCCATGTTTAACCAAACTCTGCAAGAAGAGCTTCTAAAGTGGCGCCAAGAAAACCCTGAGGAGTTTTTGAGGTTTCTAAATGACATATCCTCATACGCTACTGCGAAAAAGAGGTGGTATATAATCAAATTCTTGGATGGTTTGGAAGTAAAGATTATCGGAAAGGTGGAGGGAGAGCTCCCTGAAGGGCACGAGGAAATACTGGTAAACAACACTCAAGAATTGTTAAGTCTATACGGTAAATCAAAACTCAGCATTTTAGTCTATCCTTACAACGTGCCCACAGGTATTGGATTTTCTCCATTGGAAGCATGCTACATGGGAAGTGCACTCATGGTGGATTACCGTGCCACACTTCCGGGCTTTTTGTTGCCAGGGCAAGAAGTTATAACCTTTTTACCCATAGACAGAGCGGACATTGAAGAAAAGATACTGTATTATCTTGACAACACCAAAGAGTTAGAAGAGATAGCATTAAACGGACAGCAGAAGGTAATTCAGAAGTTTTCATACGAAGATAGAGCCGAGTTTATAATAGGCTTGTTTGAAGACATACTGCAACAATCGATAGATGCCAGTAGGGACAGGAACAGCGATTAATTTTGTATTAGTTCTTGTTGGATCTTATTTAGGCATCAAATTTGGATACTTCATACCCAATCGCATAAGGGAAGCTTTGATTCACGCAATAGCTATCTTTACCATAATTTTGGGAATCCACCTGATTATAGAGTACAAACCCCAAATGGTAAAGTCCTTTTTTTTAATCATCATTGGAGCGCTTTTGGGATACA
>JBEPZA010000125.1:0-2473 GCA_041641075.1 Aquificaceae bacterium
GGTTGATAACCAGCCTCTACTAAGGTTTCAAAGCCAGCTTTGATTAGAGCTGTTGCACCACCGCAGAGAACCATCTGTTCACCAAATAGGTCAGTCTCTGTCTCCTCTTTAAAGGTCGTCTCTATTACACCCGCTCTTGTGCATCCTATACCTTTGGCATAGGCTAGTGCCTTATCCTTGCAATGTCCAGAAGCATTTTGGTATATGGCAACTAAAGCAGGTACACCTTTCCCTTCTTCGTACATCCATCTTACTAGGTGTCCTGGCCCTTTTGGAGCTACCATAAACACGTCCACTTCCTTTGGTGGCACAATTTGTCTAAAATGTATGTTAAAACCATGTGCAAATGCTAAGGTTTTTGAAGCATTTAAATGAGGCTCTACGCATTCCTTATAGATTTGAGGCTGTATGGTGTCAGGAGTCAAGAACATTATTATATCGGCTTCTTTGGAAGCCTCACTGGGAGTAAAAACTTCAAAGCCATCGTTAATCGCCTTTTGTCGTGATTTACTGTTTTCTGGAAGACCTATTATCACCCTTATACCACTGTCTTTTAGATTAAGAGCGTGTGCATGTCCTTGACTTCCATAACCAAGAATTGCTATTGTTTTATCTTTGAGTATATCTAGGCTTGCATCGCTGTCGTAATACACAACTGCCATATTTTGCCTCCTATGTGACTTTTTGTGGTATAAAAATTATTATAAGGTATAAACTATGAAGGCTATAAGCACAAAAACGCTTATTGATTTCTTTACCAACCACAGAGAATCTAGGAGAATTAGTGAATTATTCAAAGAGATAGAAAAAAATAAAGAGAAAATATTTGTGTCCAAGTATACGCTAATTGAGATAGTTTATATATTAGAAAAGTCCTTTGAGTTGCATAAAGAGAAGGTTTACTACATAGCAAAGACCATACTGGAAGATAGGTTATTTAAGGTGGAAGATTCAAAAGTATTGGAGAAAGCTATAAGTATTTATAAAAGTGAAAATAAAGACCTTCTTGAAGCTCTAAAGGAAATAGAGTACCAAAAAAACAAAATTTCAGAGGTCCTATAAATTACTTCATAATGTAGTAAATCATCGTGGGATAGTAGAAATTAGTGTTTATTCCTGCTCCTTTCAGAATATTTCTCAGTAATCCTCTTTTCTCTTCTATATGAATAACTCTTGCTTGAGGTACATTTGCAAGCTCTTTTGCTTTGTCTATAGCATCATGGAGATTGCCTATTTGGTCTATAAGGCCAAGCTCCTTTGCCATCTTTCCGGTGAATATCCTACCATCCGCTATGGATCTGAGTTTTTCTTCAGATACGTATTTGCCCCTATGTTTCAGTATGGAACCAATGAATTGCTCGTACGCATCGTTTATAGTGCTCTGTATGTATTCCTTTTCTTCTGGCGTTAGTTCTCTAAAAGGTGACAGTGTGTCTTTAAACTTACCGGTTTTTATAGAGGTAGTCTTAACTCCTATTTTATCTAGTAGTTCTCTATAATCCACATGTTGAACTATCACACCTATGCTACCAACAATAGTCCCATCGTTGGCAAATATGTAGTTAGCGGGTAAAGATATATAGTATCCACCGGATGCAGCAACGTTTCCCATAGAGACTACCAATGGTTTCCCTGATGCTCTGAACCTTTCAAGGGATCTGTATATTTCTTGAGAAGCACCAACGGAACCACCTGGAGAGTCAACTCTCAATACTAAGGCTTTTATGCTCTTGTCTTCCTTGCATGCTTCTATGCTCTTAAGAATGCTCTCTGGATTAATTATTACTCCTTCAACCTTGATTACAGCTACTCTATCTCCTACAGGTATGCGTGCTAACAAAGATCCAATCATACTAAGCACTATGATTATAACGAAAAAAAGAAAAAATCTCTTAATCCATTTTCTCATAGCTTTCCCCCCGCCTTAAGTTAACAAACAACAGTATGGCAGTTATTACCATTCCAATGGAAACAAGTTGATTCCATGTTAAACCTATGTTTTCTATAGGTGGAGTTACGCCTCTATAGAACTCGAGCAAGAACCTAAGCAATCCGTATCCTATCATATAGGCAGAAAACACAAAACCATCAACCTTCTTCTTATTGTAAAGAAAAAGCAGGATAAAAAATAGCATTAAAAGCCCTATAAATTCCATAATCTGTGTGGGGTATAGAGGCATATACGGGGGAGCTACGGCACCAGGCGGAAATACCACATAAAAGAAGGGAAACCTATCTATAAAGTGAATACCTACGCTTAGAGAACTTTCTATAGGTATGGGTCTACCATAACAGCAACCTGCGGACGTGCAACCTAGTCTTCCGATGGCATGAGCTATACTTAGACCTAGGACAGCTATATCCGCCGATTTCCATAAAGGAAGTTTGTATTTGTAAATTCCCAGCAGAGCACCCCCTATGCCACCAATTAAGCCCCCAAAGAAGCTCATTCCACCTTGCCAAACAGCTACCA
>JBEPZA010000126.1:0-2471 GCA_041641075.1 Aquificaceae bacterium
GGCATGTTAAAAAAGGTATTGATTGCCAATAGAGGCGAAATAGCTTGCAGAATTATAAGAGCTTGTAAGGAACTTGGTATCTCTACAGTTGCCATATACAACGAAATTGAATCTACCGCAAGACACGTCAAGATGGCAGATGAAGCTTACATGATAGGCACAAATCCCCTGGATACCTATCTAAACGCCGAAAGAATAGTGGATCTGGCTTTGGAAGTAGGAGCTGATGCCATACATCCGGGTTATGGATTTTTAGCCGAGAATGAGCATTTTGCAAGGCTTTGCGAAGAGAAAGGAATAAACTTTGTTGGTCCTCACTGGAAGGTTATCGAACTTATGGGAGACAAGGCAAGATCCAAAGAGATAATGAAAAAGCTGGGTGTTCCAACCGTTCCAGGAAGCGATGGCATACTCAAGGATGAACAGGAAGCCAAGCAAATAGCCAAAGAGATAGGTT
Organism: Aquificaceae bacterium; assembly: GCA_041641075.1. GTDB lineage: Bacteria > Aquificota > Aquificia > Aquificales > Aquificaceae > JBEPZA01. The sequence goes on from JBEPZA010000126.1 coordinate 458, forward strand.
ATCCCGTTCTTTTGAAAGCTTCTGCGGGCGGTGGTGGTAGAGGTATAAGAATATGTAGAGACGAAGAGGAGCTCTTGAAAAACTATGAGCTCGCCTACAACGAAGCACAAAAAGCCTTTGGGAGAGGCGACCTTTTGCTGGAGAAGTTCATAGAGAACCCAAGACACATAGAGTTTCAGGTCCTTGGCGACAAATACGGGAATGTTATACATCTGGGCGAAAGGGACTGTTCCATCCAAAGAAGAAACCAAAAGCTCGTAGAGATAGCTCCGTCCCTCATACTCACACCCGGTAAGAGAGCCTATTACGGTGAGATAGTAGCAGAAGCTGCAAAGCAGATAGGTTACTACAGTGCGGGCACTATGGAGTTTGTCGCCGACGAAAAAGGTAATATCTACTTCATAGAGATGAACACACGTATTCAAGTGGAACATCCCGTTTCGGAAATGATAACAGGTGTGGATATAGTAAAGTGGCAACTGAGAATAGCCGCAGGCGAACCGTTAAAGTATAAACAAGAAGACATAACCTTCAGAGGATACGCCATAGAGTGTAGGATAAACGCAGAAGATCCCAAGAAAAACTTTGCACCAAGCATAGGAACCATAGAGAGATACTACGCACCCGGCGGATTTGGTATAAGAGTGGAGCACGCAGCGTCGAGGGGCTTTGAAGTCACTCCTTACTATGATTCCATGATAGCTAAGTTAATTACGTGGGGTCCAACCTTCGATGTTGCAGTAGAGAGAATGAGAGCAGCTTTAGAAACCTACGAGATAACTGGTGTAAAGACCACAATACCTTTGCTAATACAGATAATGAAGGATAAGGATTTTAGAGAAGGTAAGTTCACCACCAAGTATCTGGAAACACATCCAGAGCTCTTTAACTACGAAGAACCAAAGAGCAAAGAAGACTTTGTCGCTTTTATATCCGCTGTTATAGCAAATTACCATGGTTTATAAAAAACCTTAAGGAGGCAAGGTATGTTTAAAAGTATGGCGGATGTTGTTGATGATTTAAAAGAACAGCTAAAGTCCGTTGGCAACGGACAAGGAATAAAAAAACGCATTCTCATCACAGACCTAACACCCAGGGACGGGCAACAGTGTAAACTGGCTACCCGCGTTAGAACCGATGACCTTTTACCTCTGTGTGAGAAGATGGACGACGTGGGATTCTACGCTGTTGAGGTTTGGGGAGGAGCTACATACGATGTGTGCTTGAGGTATCTGAAAGAAGATCCGTGGGAAAGGTTACGTAGAATAAAGGAAGTCATGCCAAAGACAAAGCTCCAGATGCTCTTCAGAGGTCAGAGCATAGTGGGATATAGACCCAAGTCGGACAAATTAGTTTACAAGTTCGTAGAAAAAGCGATAGCCAATGGTATAACTGTATTTAGAGTTTTCGATGCCTTAAACGATAACAGGAACATAGAGGTTGCGGTAAAAGCGATAAAAGAGTTAGGTGGCGAAGCTCACGCAGAGATAAGCTACACCAGAAGCCCAGTCCACACCTACCAAAAATGGATAGAGTATGCCTTAGAGATAGCGGAAATGGGAGCACATTGGCTCTCCTTTAAGGACGCCACAGGTATAATAATGCCCCTTGAGACTTACGCAATAATAAAGGGTATAAAGGAAGCGACGCAAAACAAGATACCTGTCTTGCTTCACAACCACGACATGAGCGGAACAGCCATAGTTAACCACATGATGGCGGTGCTTGCGGGTGTGGATATGCTCGATACGGTTCTTTCTCCTTTGGCTTTTGGTTCATCTCACCCAGCTACGGAGTCTGTAGTTGCCATGCTTGAAGGGACACCTTTCGATACGGGATTGGATATGCGTAAGCTCGATGAGTTAGCGGAGATTGTCAAGCAAATAAGGAAAAAGTATAAAAAATACGAAACCGAATACGCAGGCGTAAACGCCAAAGTGTTGATACACAAAATACCGGGTGGAATGATATCCAACATGGTGGCACAGCTCATAGAAGCCAACGCACTGGACAA
>JBEPZA010000127.1:0-2389 GCA_041641075.1 Aquificaceae bacterium
AGTTTTGTGCCAGCTTCCACCTCAAAGACTTTATCCTGAACTTTTATCTCTATCTTATCTACCTCTACCATAAAGGTTAATTATATACCTTAGGTAGGATTATTGTATTTATGCTTAGGCATACTTGCGTCAATAGACATTATTATTAGTCAAACTCGGAAAACCAACCTTTCAGTGTTTTAACGGAAATTATCAACGGGTGTTGGAAAATAGACTCAATATGGAAATCCTTTAGCTTTCGGATGGTTACTTTGTCTGATACATAGGATACATGTAGTTTTTTCGAATTTCTCCTTTTCTTCCAACAGAATTACCAGAGTTATTTTAAGGGTTTATGTTAAACGCTTTAACTTATACTTTAATTATGTCCGTATACATAGGGTGTAGCGGGTTTTTCTACAGAGACTGGTTAGGTAGTTTCTACCCAAGCAACATAAGAAGAGAGGATATGCTGAGGTATTACGAGAAGTTCTTTGCAGTCTTAGAGCTAAACGCTCCTTTTTATAACTTTCCCAGAAGAGAAGCCATAAAAAACATACTCAAAAGGTCAAAGGATCTAAGATTTTCCATAAAAGCCAACAGAGTATTTACACACCTTAGAAATTACACATATCAAGACGTAAAGAACTTCATACATGCCATAATGCCTATGGTAGAACAAGAGCGCTTTATAGCTATACTTTTTCAGTTTCCAGATACTTTTCATTACTCTGAGCAGTCTTTGGAATACTTGGCAAAGCTTTCTAAGCACTTTGAAGATATAACAAAGGTTATAGAAGTAAGAAGCAAGAGTTTTAGAAAAAGTGAGTTTTATGATTACGTATTCAGCTTGGGCTTTTCTTTGGTTAACGTAGATGCCAACAAAGGTGGGAAGTTCTTAGTAGGACCATGGAAATCTGTAGGAAGCATAAACTATGTAAGGATTCATGGACGTAATGAAGAGAACACTTACGACTATCTTTACTCACTAGAAGAACTAAGAAAGCTCAAGGTGAAGATAAAATCTCTGCAAGAAAAGGAAACTTACGTATTTTTCAACAACACCCCAAGAGCAAAAGCCGCTTACAACGCACTTCAGATGAAGATGATCTTTGGTTTCCCTACAGATATTCCCAAAAGTTTAGATAATGCTTTAAAGGAAAGCGAATGGGTGTGAAAACAAAAATTTAAGTTTTTAGCCATTTGTAAATCTAAGTTACCAAGTCGGGAGAAGATTTATGAAGCGTCTTGTTAAAGCTTATGGTACGTTTTATAACTTCTTTGTATACGCGAAAAGGAGTAAGCATAGATCTTAAACAAGGTTTTTCTTCCGTTAGAAGAAGGATTTCGTCAAGCGCTTTAACTATCAATTCAAGCTTTGTATTTATCGAAGATATGGCATCAAGTCTTTCCAATTCTCTTTCTAATTCTTCAGGTATACTAGAAAGAAAAGTTAAATCAAAATTAAATACCTCATATATATCGTAGATATGGTCTAGTATTTCTGATATTTTTAGTAATAATTTCTCCTCTAGTTGTAACAAAATGGTTTCGTACTTTTTTTTATCTGCTTCATCGAAAAACGCATCCAGTAGTATTCTTCCCTCTTCTATATCCGATTTTATCTCCCGTGATATACCTTCAAGCATATCCAAGTTTAACCTTATGAGCCTATCCTGTAGTAAAACGGTGCTCAGAACTTCCAATTTTTTCATAAATATCCTCCACGCATGTAATTCCAAACTCCTTAAGTTTCTCTCGATAATCTTCTATTAAAATATAACCCTCTCTAGAAAGAATGAGTCTCGCTTTTTTAAACAGTGATTCTCCGTGTTTATCCAGGTCAAACAGTAGTATCACATTAGAAAAACCTTCTAAAAGATCCGGGAGGTCTGTAAGTCTAATACCAGCTATGGTAAAGATATTTTTTACACCTAGCGACTCTAGAGCCCACTTGTCCCTTTTGCCTTCTACTAGCACAGCAGAGGTTTTTGAGGCTTCTGATAGAGACTTTACAAAACTTTTTAGATTATCCTTCATAATTCTTAAAGTTATAGCGCTTATGCTAAACTTTATTAAGAAGTTCAATGAGTTTACTAGCTGAAATAATAGCCACTGGATTTTATATTGGAAGAATAAGGTACGCTCCAGGAACTTTTGGGACCATATTGGGTATTCCCCTAGTTTACCTTTTCGCTATCAATTGGTGGATTGTTTTAGTTCTTTCCTTGTTGTTATATATAGTATCCGTTTGGTCTGCCAATTATGTCATAAGAATAACCAGAGAGAAAGACCCAGAGGAAGTAGTTATCGATGAGATTTTAGGATACTTTGTCTCCTTTTTGTTTATTGAACCCACACTAAAGTCTATTATTGTTGCTTTTGTCACTTTTAGACTTTTAGACATATT
>JBEPZA010000128.1:0-2382 GCA_041641075.1 Aquificaceae bacterium
TAGCTTCTCTTATAGTCTTGCCTACCTCCAAAACTAGAGTTTTTGCAAACTCTTCTGACCTTTCTTTCAGTATCTGGCTAGCTTTCATTAGAATTTCGTAACGCTCGTAAGGTGTGAGTTTGAATAGCTCTTTTTGTCCTTCTTGTGCCACCTCTATGGCTTTTTCTACATCCCTTTCGTCAGCCTTACTGACGCTTGCTATAACTTCTTGGGTAAAAGGATAGATTACGTCCATCTTTTCGGATTTCTCAACCCACTCACCACCGATTAACATTGCTTTCTTCACCATGTTTTAAAATTTACCATAATGAGGGACGCTTTGAAAAGAAAATTGCAAAGTATAGAGGAAATGCTATGCGATCCCTTCAATCCATATCCTTTAGAAAAAGCCATTGAGGGTCTCATGGATGACCTGAAGAATTTATCTACAGAAGAAGCTCAGGAGATTTATAAATGGTTAAATTATGTTTACCAGAGGTTAGAAGAAAACCATAAGATAGCCTTGGGTTGGCTAGAAGATGTAGCTAAATGGGGAGAGAAGGGTGATATTAAGGCTTAAGTATATATCTGTGTTGTTTTTTCTTACGTCTTTTGCCTTTTCCCTAAATACCTCTTATTTAAACCAGCAAGCAAAGGAAAGTATATCCCATATGAAGGATATACTGGAGTTTCCAGATTACCTAGATAGTAAAACGCTCAAGACTTGGCTCACAGAAGATGCTTTTCCAGAAGGTAAGCTTTACATAGAAGATAGGTTACTTACTCAAAAAGATGTAAACAACATTTTGGAAAAGCTAAACCTTGAGTCTATAGGTGGAAATACCAAAGTTACCTTTGGTTGGACACTCAAGAGAACTTACATGAAAATGTATCCTATAGATGAGGCTATTCACAAAGGAAACAGGCGAATTGATTACAACCTCTACACACTCTTAGAGCCTTTCACCTTTTTGGCTATACTTCATGAGTCGTCGGACAAAAAGTGGTACTATGTGCATGCTCCTTTCATGCGTGGATGGGTTAAAAAAGAGGATGTTCTCGTTTCTTCAAAGGATGAGTTAAAAAGAATTGGGTCCTTGAATTTCCTCGTAGTTTTAAAGGACAGACTAGTTTTGGATCAAGTAGAGTGGGGTATAGGTTCACAAATACCTTACCTTGAAAAAAGGGAAAATAGCTACAAGGTCCTTTTACCTAGCGGTAAAAGCCTTTGGATAGAAAATAAGGGTGAGTTAAACGAGGGATTCTTGAGTTTTTCCACGGAGAGAGCAAAAGACTTATTTGAGAGCCTGTTGGGTATGCCTTATGGATGGGGTGGATTGGATGGAAACAAGGACTGCTCCTCTTACGTAAGGGATGTCTTTTTAGTCTTTGGTCTGAGCTTGCCAAGAAATTCTGCTCAGCAAAGGCTTGTAGGAAAAGTAGTTGCCAAAGGTTTTTCTTCCTTCGAGGAAATGGAGAACCTTTTGAAAACTTTACCCGCTTTTAAAACGTTGCTTTTTATGAAGGGTCACGTGATGGTTTACGGCGGTATGCAAGATGATGATATTGTTCTATACCATGCAGTGCACTCTATAACCACACATAATGGAAAGAGGCTTCGTGTAAACAAAGTTGTTAAAAATTTTATGAAAAAGGATGGTTTTACAAACTTGCATGAAAAAATAATAAGCGTTAATGTATTTGATTAAATGGCTATTGCTTGTATGATGTGGGGAAAGTTTAAAGATGAAGAGTTCTTTGCGGATAGTATACTTTGGCTTTTGGATAAGCCGTATCCTCATTGGGTAGAAACAAAAAAGGACAATCTGAAGTTAGATTTTAAAGAGAGTGGATTTAGACAGTTTGTTTCTCTTAGCTCTACGTATCTAATCACGGATGCCTGTTTAATGTTTGGTCTCCAGTTTGCAAAGGAAAGAGACAAATTAATAGAGGCTCTAAATCCCGTAAGACTTATGGTAAAGGTGAAACCTGGAAGTTTTTTGGGAATGAGCCACCATTTTTTGGGTGCTCCTTTTGAGTTGGAGTGTGATGATATTCTCAGGGAGTTTTTAATGACCTCTAGGCGTATTTTCGAAAATACTGGCTTTAATTTAGATATAGTTTTTATATCCTACAATCCTTACTTAGAGGATGTTTTTATGAGTAACTTGGAAAGGTTACAAGGAGTAAACTACAAATTTTACGGAGCTTAGAGATGGAGGAAAAGTACAGAGGAATATTTAGCAAAATGGGGGAAGGTTTGCTAGAAAAGTTTCTTCAGGATGCTTTGGAGGAGCTTTCTCAAAAACCCAACGATCCTGACATTTTGTTTAAGGTAGGTGTTGCATACACCCGTTTAAAAAAGATAGATAAAGCTAGGGAAATCTACAAAAAGCTTAAGGA
>JBEPZA010000129.1:0-2350 GCA_041641075.1 Aquificaceae bacterium
GTTAGGTGTTATGAGAGAAGTAAAGACTTTGAGTCTCTTTCCTGCCTTTTTGATAGCCCTTTTTGTATAAAATTTCTCAGATGATAGATGTCTTGATTGTTGGAAGACCTAACGTAGGAAAGTCCACACTTTTTAACAGGATTGTGAGAAAAAGGAAAAGTATAGTTCACAATATGCCAGGTGTCACCAGGGATGTGGTTCAAGCGATAGCAGAATGGAAGGGTAAAAAGTTTACAGTTGGCGATACAGGGGGTGTGTTAGACACTCAAGATCAAATGGCAAAAGCGATAGAGACACACGTAAAAAGGTACTTACAGGACGCCAAAGTTATCATATTTGTCGTAGATGGCAGAGAAGGCATAACAGCATCGGATCTATACATAGCTAATCTTCTTTACCCTTACAAAGGTAAGGTTTTTGTCGCAGTTAACAAAATAGATAACAAATCCCTGGAAAAGACTGTGTACGAATTTTACTCCCTTGGATTTGACAGGGTGATACCAATTTCCGCACAACACGGCAAAGGAATAGGTGAGCTTTTGGATATCATAGAACCTCTCATAGAAAGCACACAAAGACAAGAGTTGGAAGGCATAAGAATGTGCTTTTTAGGTAGACCTAACGTAGGAAAGTCTTCTTTAGTTAATGCCATTTTGAACGACGAAAAGGTTATAGTTTCTCCAGTAGCTGGGACTACCAGGGATGCTATAGAGATACCTTTTGAGTATAACGATCAAAGCTTTATTTTAGTTGACACGGCAGGTATCAGGAGAAAATCTCGTGTGGAGTATGGAGTAGAGTTCTTTTCCGTGAACCGTTCGCTAGAAGCTTTGGAAATGTCAGATATCGCCTGTTTGGTTTTGGACATGAGCGAAGGAATCACCCACCAGGACAAAACCATAGGGAGTTTAATAGCAAGAAGGTACAAAGGCTGTATCATAGTAGCCAACAAGATGGACTTTGTAAAGGTTAGCTTCAAAGAGGTGGAGAGTTACATAAAAAAGGAACTAAACTTTCTAGATTACGCACCAGTTGTTTACACGATAGCACCACAGAGAAAAGGTATTCTTGACATACTAAAGCAGGCTCTAAAGGTCTATAAAGATTACACAACACAACACAAAACGTCCTTTATTAATAGGGTGTTACAAAAAATAGTTTCTGAAAGCCCACCACCTAAGCACCAAAGCAAAGAGGTGAAAGTTTACTACTCTATCCAAGAGTCAACTAAACCGCCCACCTTGGTTATATTTACCAACTTCGCCGAAGGTTGGAAAGAAAGCTACAAAAGGTTTCTTACCAAAAAGCTAAGGGAAGCTCTCAACATAAAACACGCTCCAATAAAGCTTGTGATAAAGGGAAGGGAGAGGGAAAAGGTTTAGTTTACTTATGAAGTTTTATAACTTTATCTGCCACATCGTAAGAGCTTCTGATACAGTCCGCAACGGACACACCGTAAAGGTAATTGCCCGCTAAGAACAACCCCGGACTCTCTTTTTCCATAAGGCTTGCAAGCTCTAGGTATTTGCCATAGCCTATTGTGTACTGAGGTATTGCCTTTTTCCAACGTGTTATGTTTATAATCTCCACGTCTATGTTTAGAATCTCCTTTAATTCTTTTTCGACTATGCTGGCTATGGCATCGTTTGAGTACTCTATAATCTCCGGATCTGTGGCACCGCCTATGTATACAGTCAAAAGCTCCTTACCCTGCGGTGACCTGTCCTTGAAAAGCTTCGAAGAAAAAAGAGCTCCCAAAATCTTTTTGCCTTCCACCCTAGGAACCAAAAAGCCAAATCCATCGGGTATAGGTTGATGTGTAGAAACATGAACCACAACTATGGGAGCGTAGTATATACTATCAAACTCCTGTGCGGCACTCCAGGATATTTCCCTCAGAAGGTAACTGGCTGATGTAGCGGGAGCAGCTATAACTACACTTTTTGCCTCGTATTTTCCTTCCTTTGTATCCAACACAAACCAATTTTCCTTTTTGCGAATTCTTAAAACAACATTTTGTCTACTTAAGTCCAACTGTTCAGCCATATGTTTTATAAGTGTGTGATTTCCATTTGGAAAGGACACAAGCTTTCCTTTTGGTCCAAGAGCCTTCATTTTAATAGCGCCTTTTATCAGAGAACCAAATCTTTGCTCGAGTTCGTAAACTCGCTTTACCGCATACTTTACAGACAGTTCCTTTGGGTCTCCTGCGTAAACACCTGACACAAAGGGAGCCACCACGTAGTTTAAAAACTCCTCTCCCAGTCTTCTCTTCACAAATTCGGCGATACTTTCCTCAGATTTTACGGATTTGGGAGCAAAGGGCTCTAAAAGGACCTTTAGTTTTCCA
>JBEPZA010000130.1:0-2324 GCA_041641075.1 Aquificaceae bacterium
TCTTCTGGGATTTTTTTCTCTTTGGTTCTTTACTTTTTGGGAGTTTTTATTGCTTATCTTGGAATAAAATCCGATCTGAGAGTTCCAGCACACTATCACGGAACTGTTACAAGTCTAACATTAGCTTTAATGACCATATCTTACTACTTAATTACAGAGTATGGATGGAAAGAGAAACTTAGCAAAATTAGCAACTTTCAAGTTTACTTATACGGTATAGGAATGGTTCTTTTCATACTTGGGCTTTACTTTGCAGGTAAAGGTGGTGCTCCAAGAAAAACGTATGGAACCGAATACACAGACAGTTTGTTTGTTCTGTCTTCCCTTGCTCTAATGGGTATTGGAACTGTGATGGCTGTTGTAAGCGGGATTATTTTTGTGGTATATATTTTAAAGAGTTGGTATGAAAAGAGATAGCAAAAATTTTGCAATTGCCATTTCCTTGATAGTCATAGTGCTGATTACATACCTGATGACGATAGCAGTCGCTTATATTTTGGTTAGTAAGTAGTTTATACTAACTCCTATGGAAAAAGCGTGGGAAGGAAGATTCAAAGAAGCTATACACAAGTTTGTAGAAGACTTTACACAATCTGTAAGCTTTGACAAGAGATTAGCCATCTACGATATAGATGGCAGTATAGCTCACGTTAAAGCACTTCAGAACGGAGGCATTCTTACACGGGAAGAGGCAGATAGCATAATAAAAGGCTTAGTTTCCATAAAAGAGGATATTCAAAAGGGGATTTTTGAGTTTAAAAAAGAGTATGAAGATGTTCACATGAACATAGAAAAGGAGCTTATAAATAGAGTTGGTGATGTAGGTGGCAAGCTTCATACGGGAAGATCAAGAAATGACCAGGTAGCTACAGACGAAAAGCTTTACATAAAAGACGAGCTTGGTAAAATTATCGAGCTTTTAAGAACTTTAAGGAAAACTCTTACAGAACTTGCTATAAAAAGTATAGATATCTTAGCACCGTCATACACGCACCTCCAAAAAGCTCAACCTATTAGGCTTGCTCACTACTTTTTGGCTTACAGGGAAATGTTTGTTTCAGATACGGAGAGATTGTTTTTTGCATACAAAATGGCAGACAGACTCCCTTTGGGAGCAGGTGCTGTAGCGGGTGTTGACTTTCCAATAGATAGGTTCTTTACCTCTTATGAACTAAACTTTAGTAGACTCGTTAGAAACTCCATTTACGCAACATCGGATAGGGATTTTATAGCAGACACTATTTACGCTTGTGCCGTTACCATGATGCACCTTTCCAGATTGGCAGAAGATCTGATAATATGGGCAACTGAGGAGTTTGGATTTATAGACTTGCCAGATAAACTGTGCACAGGAAGCTCCATAATGCCCCAAAAGAAAAACCCAGATGTTTTAGAGCTTATACGTGGAAAGAGCGCAAGAGTTTTTGGTAACTTGATAGGTATTCTCTCTCTTCAAAAGGGACTTCCTATGGCATACAACAGAGACCTTCAGGAAGATAAAGAGTTTTTGTTTGATAGCATAGACACATTAAAAAGCTCATTGGAAGGAATGACTTTGGTTTTGCAGAATATGAAAATAATAGAAAACAAAGTAAGCTCACGGGCTGGCGGTTTTAGTTTAATGACTGATTTGGCTAACTACCTTGTAACAAAAGGCATTCCTTTTAGAGAAGCTCATAAAATTGCAGGACAGATTACATCGCACCTTTTAGAAACAAACAGAAATCCAGAATCTTTAACACTTGAGGAGCTAAAGAGATTCTCACCCTTGTATGAGGAGGATGTTTTGGAACTTTTAAATCCTCAGTGCGTAGCCGACAGAAGAAAGACCTTCGGAGGAACATCCAAAGAGGACATCCTAAGGCGTATAGAAGTTGCAAAAAGAGAGGATGGTTTATAATCTTTAGGGATGAAGATAAGAGTTTTGATAATGCCTAAGGAAGGACTACTCGACCCAGAAGGGAGAGCTGTAAAGGAAATGCTAACAGACAACGGATATAGTGTGAAGGATGTGAGAGTGGGAAAGGTGGTAGAACTTGAGCTAGATGAAACTGCACCTGTGAAAGAAATTGTAGAGAAGTATATTGTTAACCCTTTGATACAAGATTACTTTATACAAGAGTAATGGAAGAACAAAAAAATTTGGACCATCACATCCGTCAGATAGCAAAGACGCTGGGCTTTGCTGAACCTGTAGGCTTTATGCTGTCTTACGAGATAGGAGATATATGGATAGACATCTATTTAGACAAAGGGGATGATGGTTGGAACAACAGGACGTATACCATAAGCGTGCCAAAAAGTAAAGAAAAACAACTCAGAGA
>JBEPZA010000131.1:0-2324 GCA_041641075.1 Aquificaceae bacterium
ATACCTTCAGCTCTAAGTCCAGCCAAAAGTAAGGAAGATTTAACTTGCGCAGAGGCTTTTTTATTGAAGAAACTTATAGCTTTAAGATTAGAACCTCTTACACTTATAGGTAACTTATCCCCTCCTTCTCTGCCATCTATATGCGCTCCCATGCTTTTTAGAGGTTCTACCACTCTTAACATGGGTCTGTTTCTTAAGCTTTTGTCCCCTGTAATTACGGAGTAAAAGGGTTGAGTTGAAAGGACACCAAGCAGTAACCTAGCTGTAGTGCCAGAATTTTGAGCGTTTATTACGTCTTTTGGTTCCTTTAACTCAAAATCCCTTCCATGAATAACAAGTTCCCTGTTGCGTCTTACTACTTTAACCCCAAGCATTCTAAAGGCTCTTAACGTTGCAAGAGTATCAGAGGAAATTAACCACTCTTTCACGTAAGTTTTACCTTTAGCTAAGGCACCTAAGATTACAGCTCTGTGGGATATGGATTTATCAGAAGGAACCCTTAGCTCTCCTCTTACTTTTTTTATCTTCATTTATCCTATTTTAAACTAAATGGTAGGCACGGTAAGAGGACCTTGCTAAAGGTTTACAAAGTACCTTTTTAAATCCCATGTTTTTTGCCGTTTCTTCTATCTTCAAAAAATCTTCCTCCGTGTAGAACCTAACTACAGGGTAGTGTTTGTTGGAAGGTCTCAAATACTGCCCAACAACCACTATATCTACACCTACAACTTTTAGGTCTTCTAACGTTTTTAAAATGTCATCCCAGTTTTCACCCAAACCTACCATAAAGCTAGACTTTACCAGTTTTTCAGATTGGTTTTTGTAAAACTTTAAAACTTCAAGACTTCTCTTGTAACTGCCTTGAGGTCTCACAAAAGGAAATATTCTTTGTACCGTTTCTATATTGTGAGCTAATACATCAGCTTTTGACGTGATTATTTCTTCTAAAGATTCCCTTTTTCCCATAAAGTCAGGTGTTAGTGCTTCCACAAAAACATTTAAGGAACCTTTTAAGGTATCTATACACTTTTTAAAGTGTTTTGCACCACCATCCTCAAGATCATCCCTATCTACAGAAGTTAGGACAACATACCTTAAGTTTAGTTCCTTTACAGCGTAAAGCAGTCTGATGGGTTCGGAAGGGTCTGGTTTGGTAGGTTTGCCAGATGCTACGTTGCAGTATTTACAAGTTCTAGTGCAAACTTTTCCAAGGATCATAAAGGTTGCGTGTCCAGAAGAAAAGCACTCGAATATATTGGGACACAGAGACTCTTGGCAAACGGTGTTTAAAGAGTATTTTCTTATAATCTTTTCAGTAGTGTTAAAAGCTGAATTTTTAAAAACTTTTACTTTCGGCAAAAACAAGGCTCAGCAACTCCTTTCTACCTCTTCCTTCCTTAGAAGAGGTAAGCAGAATGGGTGCGTTTGTTAGACTTTTCAGTTTATCTAATGTCCTTTCTACTTCCTTCTGACTTGCTTTATCAATTTTGGTTAACACCACAATTACTTTAAATTTAACATTTGACAAGTGTTTAGTTTCTGTATATAATAATTCCGACGTAGGGCTGGGGCGGTCCGAAGTTACGCCTGCGGAGAGTGCGAAAGCACTCGTTGAAGCAGGAAGCTCCCACCTATAAAGGTGGGAGTAGCTCACGTACTCCAACCAATCTATCATCATTTTATCCAACTCAGTGGGACCAACTACGCTATCAATCAACAAAAAAACGTTACTTATAACATCCTTACAATCGAAAAAGTAACTTTCCATCAATTTTTTCCAGCTTTCCTGTTCTTCCTTCGAAACTTTTGCAAAACCGTATCCGGGAGCATCTGCAAGGTAGATCTTTCTTTCCAGTTCAAACAAATTAATAAACCTTGTTTTACCTGGCACTTTACTAACGTAAGCTATTTTTCTATTTACCAGCATGTTTATCAAAGAGGACTTACCTACGTTGGATCTACCTACAAAAACTACGTGAGGTTTGTCCTTCAAAAAATCGCTCTTGAAAGACCCAACAAATCTTACGTTCATTGCTTAACGTAAGCCAAAGCTTTCTTAACCTCTCCCACCAGGTAAAGGGATCCAATAACAATTACATCATCCTCTATAGAAAGTATATCCTGAATATTTTCCAGTATCACCACTTCAAAACCCAGTTCCTTTGCGTAACTTGAAAGATTTTCTAAGCTTTCCGCTCTGTGGTGTTCCAGTTTCACAAGGTATATGGTTTGGGAAAGTTCTCTAAGAATTTGCATACCAGTTTTCCATTCCTTGTCTTTTAAAGCACCAAAAAGCGGTTTTATGTGATTAAAGTGTTTTTTCA
>JBEPZA010000132.1:0-2320 GCA_041641075.1 Aquificaceae bacterium
AAAGTTTAAGTAAGCAACCATGGGTGGTTTGGAGTAGTAGCTAAGATCCAACTTTCTAGACCAGTCCCAGTACTGTGCCTCTTCAGGAGACAGATCTATTGGATAGTAAATCACATAAAGCACCCTAAAAATCAAGAGAGCAAGATTGAAAGATAAAACTACAAACATCACTTTTTAAAACTTAGTTCCTTGCCTTCCATTAGTCTCTGTATATTACTTCTGTGCTTATATACAATCAAAGAACCTATAACCAAACTCATCAAAAAGAGCTTAAAGGGTAGGTCCGACAGAAGCAAAGCAACTACTGCGAAAGGTTGAGCTAACAAGGAAGCCAGCGATACGTAACCTTTCCATCTAAAGACAAAAAACCAAAAAAGAAGTGTGAGCATAGCAATTAAAGGTGAGATTCCCAAAAGAACTCCAAAGGCGCTAGCCACTCCCTTGCCGCCTCTGAAGCCACTAAAAACTGGATACATGTGTCCCAAAACAGCAGCCACTCCTACAAAAAATGTAGTCCAAGAGTCCAATCCAAAGTATAGTCTAGACAAAACAATAGGTAAAAAGCCCTTTAGCATATCAAGTAAAAAGACCAATGTTGCATACTTTTTACCCAATGCTCTTGCCACATTGGTAGCACCTACGTTTCCACTCCCTACGGATCTGATGTCCACATTCTTTAGCTTGGCTACAATCTCTCCAAACAAAACTGAACCTAATAAGTAAGAAAAAACAACCAACAAAAAAGCGTCCATTGTTAGAATTTTAAAATAAATGAGTTTTGTCACATCTAATAACTAGATGAAGGAATAAAATACTTAACTCAAAACAGGAGGAAAATTATGTGGAGAGTTTTATATACAGGTCAGAGACCACATCATGAAAACATAGCACTGGACAGAATAATGCTAGACTTAAGACAGGAAGGGAAAATTCCAAACACAATTAGGTTTTTGCAGTTCAAACCTGAGTGCGTACTCGTTGGCTTTCACCAAGCTGTGGAGCAAGAGATAAGACTCGAATACACGCAATCGCAATCCATAGAAGTGGGGAGGAGAATAACAGGAGGAGGAGCCATATACTTCGATGAGTCGCAAATTGGATGGGAAATAATAGCGGATAGAAGAGATTTAGGTAACTTAAGCTTTGAGGATCTCACAGCCAGAATCTGCCAAGCGGTAGCGAAAGGACTAAACAACTTGGGAATACCTGCACAATTTAGACCAAGAAATGATATAGAAGTAAATGGACGAAAAATTTCCGGAACTGGGGGTGTATTTGAAGGTAACTCATTTCTCTATCAAGGGACCGTGCTTGTAGACTTCAATGTAGAAAGGATGCTAAAGTCTCTGCAAATACCTGTCGAAAAACTAACTTCCAAAGGTATAAAGGCAGCGGAAGATAGAGTAGAGTGGATAAAGAGATACTTGGGCTACGTTCCACCTAAAGAGGTTATCTTTGATTCTATACTAAAAGCACTAAAAGAAGAGCTTCAAATAGATTACCAATGGGGAGACTTAACAAAAGAGGAACTGGAACTTCTGGATAAAAAGAAAGAGTATTACAGAAGCCAAGAGTGGGTATACCACGTAAAGAAAGCACCAGATACTATGGAAAACCTCTATGGTATATACAGGTGCCCAGGTGGAACTTTTAGAGTCTCTGCCAAGGTAGACACAAATACCAAAATAGTGCAACAAGTAATAATAAATGGTGACTTTTTTGTGAACCCACAGAGGTTGATATACGATTTAGAGGCTTACTTAAAACACACACACGTAAGCGATATGGAAAAACGTATAAGAGAATTCTTTGAAAGAAGAGAGTGGGAAGGTTTAAACTTAAGCGTAGATGACTTTGTAGAAGCGGTTATGTTCGTGCTTAGGAAGATAGAAGGTTTAGACCTCGGTTTGGAAAAAAAAAGACTGAATAACGTAATAGCCTCTATAGGTGGTGGACTTCTGGAAAACATACAAAAAGCCAAGGTTATGCTTCTGCCTTACTGTGCAAAACCTGCGTGGTGCGATTATAGGCACCTAGATGACTGCGGGGAGTGTGGTGGGTGCACCGTGGGAGATGCCTACAGGTTAGCCTACGAAAAAGGAATGATACCTATAACCATTACATCCTTTGAGCTCCTTAGGGATACCCTTCTTTGGTGTGCAAAAAATGGCTATACATATATAGGTCACTGCTGTTACGAGTTTTACGAAAAAAGATACGAGATTTTTAGCAAAGCTGCTAAAGAGGGAGCAAATGGCGTGCTTTTGGACATTATAGGAACTACATGTTACAGCTTGGGTGTAGAAGAAGAAGAAAAAGC
>JBEPZA010000133.1:0-2314 GCA_041641075.1 Aquificaceae bacterium
GTTTTCCACTTTTTCTCCATATCCACACTCCTAAGCTAAAATTATAGCATTTCCTTGTTTACTCTAACTTTAGTACTCTTTAGTAGGTTATCTATGTACATATTTACTACAGAGTTCGCCTTTAGGTTAATAAGTTCGGTATCCACACCTGAACTTTCATCCTTTGTGTCTCTTTTGGCCTCTATGTAAAGTATTCCATAACCCTGTACCATACTGTATGGACCAAAAACTTTATCTTTGGAAAATGCTAGCTTTATCACATCCTCTTGATTCATTTTCAAAAAGCCTACTATACGAGATATGGGAGTAAAGTCAAAAACAACGTACTTAGCATTTATGTTGCCAGTTTTCCTTAAAGATTCCGCAAGTTCATTGGCTCTTTTGGATAGAATTTCAGATTTTTTCAAGTTTAGAATTTCACTCTCGAGCTCTTTCCTAACTTCATTAAAACTTTTGTAGCTAGTTTTTTCCAGATTTTGCAACTGGATTACATAGTATTTGTTATCTATTTTTGTTACAGTTAAAGGATCTTTCTCTGAGAGATTTTCCATAGTTTTTATTATCTGAGTATCTAACTTTGAAGAATCATCGGGTAATGTATAAATGGTAAAGTTAGGGACGTCCTGATTATTCTTTAAACTTCTGTATATACTACTAGCTTTTTCTTTATCCCCTTCTACTATCCAAAGCTTATAGCTTTTTTTGGACTCTGTTTTGAATCTATCCTTATTTCTTTCGTAATACTCCATTAACTCTTTTTCACTTACTTGTATGAATTCTTTTACATCATTAGGGCTTAGTATGTAAAGCCTTCCAGAAACTTCTGTGTTGTTTACTGCTTGATTTATTCTTATTTCTTCTTGTGTCATGTAAACGCTATTTTGAATAAAGGTTAAGAGTTTTTGAATACTTAAGATTTTTCTTATATACTCTTCGTATTGATTAGCCTCTAGACCGTTGCTAGAGAGTATCTCTCTGTACTTGTAAGAACTAAATACTCCATTTTCTTGAAAAGTGGGATCAAGTTTAATAGTCCGTATAACCTCTTCGTCGGAAGCTATAAAGCCTAATTCTCTCGATTTCTTGTAGAGTAGGCTTTGAACAATTAAGTTTTCTATGACTTGTTGCTTAATAACATCTTCTATTTCCTTGTTGCCTAAAAAGCTAGAATACCTCAGCATCTCTCTTCGGTATTCGCTTAATGTGATACAGATTCCATCAGCTTCCGCTACACATTTACCGCTTCTCATAAAATTGAATGAGTCGTCCTGTACAAAGAGCCATAGTAGAAATCCAAAAGTGGCAATTCCCATAATTATGGTGGCAATTTTCTTATGCTTATACAATATCTGGTACATACTCTACCTCATTTTAACACATATTCAAGCGTATTAGATTGACACTTGGTAAAGTAATTGAGTAAAACTTGAGTTTGCTGTAGGAATAGGATTAATATTATATGGAACTGAAAATATTTGGTAATGTACCAGTAGCTATAGTAATAACAGATACATCTTTTAAGGTTGTTTACGCAAATTTTATAGCAACTTCCAAAGGTTTAGTCTCTTTAATAGATTGCGATGAATTGGCTATTGATGCTACAGGTGAAAACTATCACAGTGCTTTGTGCCAAAAAGTTGGATAAGGGGGAAAAGATTTTTTACTTGTTTGGGTGGTTTATTCTCCCATAAGAAAACTGCAAAAGGACTAGTGTCCAAAAATAGCTCGGGTTTGACCTTACTGTGGCAAAAGGCTTTTATTATTTCATCAAAGTCTATATAAATTATGATGTATAGACCTAAATCACTATCATACCAGGTGAAGAATTTCTTATAATCCTTACCTCTACGAAAGATCCTGTAAAAGTAGCGGAAAGGATAAGGAAAGCTGTAAAAGAAAACGTGTATGTTCGTGGGGTAACCATATCTGCGGGTTTTGCTAAATACATACAAGGAGATACATTGGACAGCCTCATTTTAAGGGCGGATAAAGCGCTTTATGAAGCTAAGAAAATGGGAAAAGATAGAGTAGTATTTATTGAAAAGTAGTATTAATAAATTTGTTAGTGCCTTGCGCTTTTGCTCTTATCCCTTGTGTAGATTTATTCCCTTATAATCTTCTAGATGGACAAGTGCTTATTTTTTCTTTGGTAAAAGAGAGAAAGATAGAAACATTCCTTCCTTTTTTGGCTCATTTTCTATTTGTCCTATATCGGACACTTCACTCAGTATTCTCTGAACCAACCTGTCTCCTAGTTCAGGGTGAGTGTTCTCTCTACCTCTAAACTTTATCCGCACACGCACCTTGTCCCCGT
>JBEPZA010000134.1:0-2287 GCA_041641075.1 Aquificaceae bacterium
GTCATAACAGCAGATACACTAGAGCAAGCGATAGATCGCGCGGGAGCTAAACACGGCAACAAAGGATGGGAAGCTGCACTCTCGGCAATAGAAATGGCTAACCTTTTAAGAACTCTCTGATGGGCAGTATAATATACAAGCCCAAAGCAAGGGTGGATGCATTTTTGGTGCTTTATCAGTGGGAAATGAAGGGGGAGGATATAGAAAGCCTAATGGAAGACTACATTCAACACAGTAACATAACCTACTCGGAACACAGAAGATACGTAAGGAAGCTCGTAAGAACTTACTTTCAAAACGCAAAGGAAGTGGATAAAATCATATCCGAAAATCTCGAAAACTGGAGCTTAGATAGATTGGGATACGTAGAAAGAAACATACTTCGTGTAGCCACGACAGAGTTTATGTTTATTAACATAAAAAGACCTAAAGAGGTCTTGTCCGATTACATAAAAATCACAGTCAAGTATGCTGGCAAAAACTCAGCAAGGTTCGTGCACGGCGTGTTGGCAAAAATCATTAGCCTAAAATTCCAAGATTTGACATAGTAAACCAACACCAACAAATTTACATTTGGATTTAAACTTTAATCTTATGGTATCTATTCTAATCGTAGATGATGAAAAGGCTATAAGGGATACCATAAGAACCATTTTAGTAGAGGAAGGTTACAAAGTAAAGACAGCAGAAAGCATTTATACAGCTAAACAAAAGCTAGAATCAGAGACGTTTCATATAGTCTTGCTAGATATATGGCTACCAGATGGTAACGGACTAGCCTTCCTTAAAGAAATCAAGAATAGCTTTCCTGATATGAACGTGATAATAATAACAGGACATGGGAAAATTGAGGATGCTGTTAGAGCTATAAAAATGGGCGCCTTTGATTTCATAGAGAAGCCTTTCTCCATCAAAAAACTTCTTTCGTGTGTGGCTCAGGCTATTCAGGACACACCGCAACAGAAGGAAACAAAGAAGAAAATAATTGACCAGATTGTGGGTAAAAGTGAAGCTATAAGGGACATCAAGGAGCTCCTAAAAAAGTTCGCTAAAACCGATGCAAGTATCCTAATAACAGGAGAAAGTGGGACAGGAAAAGACCTCATAGCTTACACAATACACCAGTTATCACCAAGGAAAAATGGACCCTTTGTAGACATAAATTGTGCGTCCATACGGGAAGACTTAATAGAAACAGAGCTTTTTGGTTATGGTAACGATATCAAGTATGCCAAAAAGGGAAAAATCGAGATGGCACATGGTGGGTCTTTATTTTTGGATGCTGTAGACGAAGCTAACCTAAAGTTGCAAACAAGCTTATTAAGAGTCATAGAAACTAAAAGCTTTACCAAAATAGGGTCTACTACCGTAGAATCAGATTTTAGGCTTATTAGCGCATCCGTAAAGAGTATAGAGGAAATCAAGAAAGAAAGTAAACTGAGAAGCGACTTTTTGTATAGAATATCCAGTCTGCATATACACATACCACCTTTGAGGGAGAGAAGAGAAGATATACCACCCTTACTGGAATACTACACGAGTGTATTTTGTTCCCAACACCAAAAGGCACTCATACGCTACAGCGATGACGCTATCCAAACACTTATGGATTATCCTTGGTATGGTAATGTAAGAGAGCTTAAAAACTTCGTTCAGAAGTTAGTTATCCTCTGCGATAAGGAATACGTGGAAAGCCAAGACATAAAGGCTTTGTTACCTCAGTGGAAACACCAAACCTCAGAAAACTTCCAAGAATTGAGCATCAAAAAAGCCAAACAAGAGTTTGAAAAAAGATTTATCTTAGAGAAACTAAAAGAGTATAATTACGACTTAAAAAAGGTATCTGAGGCTATAGGTCTGGACCTTTCCAATCTCTACAGAAAAATGAAGCAATACGGAATAGGAAATAAAGATTAATAGGTTGAACAAAGAAAAAGCCTATCAATAAACCAAATGCACTTAAATACTGTGTATGCCAAGGTTTCTTTTAGGTATGGAGATAAAGCTCAAGAACCTTCTGTATTATACGAGAGGTGGAAATATCAAATTTAAAGCTTACACGTTCTACTTGTCCACCATAGGATAAAACAAAGTCAGATCCTACTATATCCTTTACTTCCCAGTCCGCACCTTTTACGAGCACATCTGGTTTTATAGCTTTTATTAGGTTCTCTGGTGTTTCTTCATCGAAGATAACCACGTAGTCCACCGGCTTTAACTGGTCCAAAAGGTAAGCTCTCATTTCTTGAGGTATTATGGGTCTTTTGGGACCCTTTATTTTTCTTAT
>JBEPZA010000135.1:0-2265 GCA_041641075.1 Aquificaceae bacterium
TTTTTTTCTAAAAATCCCAGCTTACTTTGTCTCAGGCACAGCTATAATAAGTGTGCTTGTTACATCCTTAACGAGCTTTAGCAATTATATAAGGCTTGGAGTAAATGTAGATATATCTTTTTTAGCACTGGAAAGCTTTGGCATGCTAGTGGATTCTTTGTTTGGACCATTTCTCTCGAAAAGATTATGTGAAAGAAACTTAAAAATACTTTCGGCATAAAAATCTTATAATTATACTTTGGTGATTGAGATAAACGTAATCAGAGAAGCTCTATCAAGAAACAAAGCAAAGAGGGAAGAGCACAAAAACCTCGAGTTTATAAGGTTTACGGACGACTATAAGGATATTCCCAGAGGAACAGCTATATTCAAAGACTTTATAGTTTGGGGTTATCCCCACATAGGGCGTATATTCCAACTTTCTACCGGTATAAAAGAGCAATTTGAAACACCTTTTTGGGTTGAAGAGAAGGTCGATGGATACAATGTGAGAGTATTTAGATACAAGGATGACGTTTACGCCTTAACACGTGGTGGTTTTATATGTAACTTTACGACTGATAGACTACAAGACTTTATAGACCTTAAGTTCTTTGAGGATAATCCAGATTTGGTTCTATGTATGGAGGTAGCAGGTCCCGAAAATCCGTATGTGGAGGAAAGCCCAGAGTATATAAAGGAGGATGTAAGGTTCTTTTTATTTGACATAATGAAAAAGGGACAGAGGAAGTTTTTACCTTACAGGGAAAAGGTGAAACTCATAAACAAGTATGGACTGCCATCTGTTAAACAGTATGGGCTTTTTGGTCTTAGCGATGATAGGAAACTTAAAGAGCTTCTGGAAAAGTTGAACGAAGAAAGAATAGAAGGTGTAGTTTTGAAAGAAGACTCAGACAGAGACAAGAGAGTAAAGTACATAACTCCATGGGCAAACCTTAACGATATAAAAGTTACATCTTTAAATATCTTAGGTGTTCCTGCAGATTACTACATCAATAGGTTGCTAAGGTTAGCTCTATTTATAGATGAGGAAAGAATACACGTAAACAAAGCGCTATATGAAGATTTAGGGAAGGCTTTCTTGGATGGCTTGTTGAGAGCATGCAAGATGGCAAGGGAAGAATCTAAGGTTTACAGGACCTTTAGATGCAGATTTAGGAAAAGGGAAAATGCCCTTATATTTTTGGAGCAAATAAAACATGCTTCATCCCACATCCAAATCATCCAAAAGAAGCTGGAAAAAGAAGGAAACTATTACATTTTAGAGTTTGATAAGGTATATTCAAATATGACGGGGATGCTCATTCATGCACTCAAAGGTGGGTCTGTGTTTGATTGAAAACTTTTTTTATGTTAGAATAAAAATCTCTTGACAAAAATTTTTTTTGATATAAAATCTATAGTATAAGATAAGAAAAGTTAGAACCAGGGGGTTTATAAACTCCCTCCCCCTCCCTCCCCTAATTTGTTTGCCCTACCGCCCGGTAGGGCCTTTCTAAGGAGTCATGGAGTTTCCACCTTTAATCGAAGGTTTTTTTCTAGAAAGGCTAAATAGGTTTGTTGGAACCGTTTACATAAACGGAGAGCAAGAAAAAGCCTACATAAGAAACACGGGTAGACTTGAGGAGTTACTGTTTGAAGGGAACTCCATTTATGTAAAAGCAAAGCGTGGTGGTTTATACAGATACGAAATACTTCTTGCCAAATCAAGAGATACACTTGTCTGTATAGACTCTCATATAGCTAGCAAACTGTATGCAGAATACTTAAAAGCTGACTTAACCTTTGAGCCAACATTTGGTAAGCACAGGTTTGATCTTATGCATGGAAACACAGTTATAGAGGTAAAATCGG
Organism: Aquificaceae bacterium; assembly: GCA_041641075.1. Lineage (GTDB taxonomy): Bacteria > Aquificota > Aquificia > Aquificales > Aquificaceae > JBEPZA01. The sequence goes on from JBEPZA010000135.1 coordinate 1,855, forward strand.
TTAACCTCGTAAAGAACAGGATAGCTTTGTTTCCAGATGCGCCAACAAAGAGAGGTAAAGAGCATTTGAGCCACCTGATGAAATTGGCACAAGTTGGCTACTTGCCTCAGGTGGTATTTGTTGTTCAAAGAGAAGATGCCTATGCCTTTTCTCCCAATTGGCAAACAGATGAAAACTTTTCCAAAGCTCTAAAGGAATTTATATCTAAAGGATACCCAGCAAAAGCATACAAGTGCGATGTGAGCTTAAAGGAAATAACTTTAAAGGAAGAGATACCAATACATATTTAGGAGGTAAAGGAATGAAGATAGCCCTGTCAAATATGGACGCTTTGGTAGTAGTTGATGTGCAGAGGGACTTTATGCCAGGCGGTGCTTTACCTGTGCCTGAAGGTGACAAAATAATAAGCAA
>JBEPZA010000136.1:0-2257 GCA_041641075.1 Aquificaceae bacterium
AAGCTCAAAGAGAGATTTGCTCAAATCGTCTTAGGTGCTGCGGTTTTGGATGATATCTTTGGAGTTATTGTGCTTACCGCTTTAGCTCAGTTTGCCAGAGAAGGAACGGTAAATGTAAATGCCATAACTTTACTCTTTCTATATATAGCTATCTTCTTTATACTTGCCCCTCTCTTGGCTCAAATTATGGCTAAACTAATACAGGTAATATCCAAAGCTGTTAGAACTGAGGATTTTATACCACCCGTGGTAGTAGCTTTAGTCTTCTTCTTTGCTTATCTGTCTCATGTGTTTCATGTAGAAGCTATACTGGGTGCTTTTACGGCGGGTTTAGCTCTCTCTAGGCGTTTTGTTCTACCGTTTGCAGGGTTTTTGAGAACAGATGAAAAAATGGCGGAAAAGGTGGAACACACTATATTGCCCTTGGTGTGGGTGTTGACTCCCATATTCTTTGTGTATGTAGGACTTCAACTTAACTTAAAAGCGATAGACTTTACTGACTCTAAATTCTGGATAACTTCTTCCCTTATTTTAGTGATTGCATTTATAAGCAAGATAATCTCCGGATTTTTTGTTTCCAAGAATACAAAGGAAGCTTTACTAATAGGTTTTTCTATGCTTCCACGTGGAGAGGTGGGTTTAATATTTGCAGAGGTAGGAAGACAAACCAACATATACGACGATTTTCTTTATGCTGTAATTATATTTGTTGTTGCAATAACCACACTTGCCGCGCCAATATTTCTTAAACTTCTCGCTAAATGAACATAGAAGAGTTTGATTACTCCCTACCGGAGGAGCTTATAGCCAAGTATCCGGTCATTCCAAGACACAATGCACGTTTGATGGTTTTGAACAGAAAAACAAGGTCAATACAGCATGACATATTTTGGAATTTGCCCAGCTACTTAGAGGAAGGAGATTTGCTTGTATTCAATGACACAAAGGTAATACCAGCTCGTCTTTATGGTAGGAAAAAAACTGGTGGTAAGGTTGAAGTTTTGCTCACCGACTTTATCAGTCCTTCCCAGTGGATAGCGTTGGTAGGTGGAAAGAACATAAAGGAAGGTTTATCTATACTTGTGGGAGAAGATTTAGAAATTTTAATCTTAGAGCACATAGAAAAATCCAAGTTCAAGGTGGAGCTTGTATCACCAAATCCTTTTGAGGCTATACTGAAGCACGGGCAAATTCCTATACCACCGTATCTAAAAAGGGAAGCTCAAGAGATAGACAAAGAATACTATCAGACTGTGTTTGCAAAGGTGCACGGCTCCGCAGCGGCTCCCACGGCTTCTCTTCACTTTTCTGAGGAGTTAATAGAAAAACTAAGACAAAAAGGTATAAACATAACCTTTGTGACCTTGCACGTATCTTATGGGACTTTCAAACCTGTAGAGGTAAAGAACATCGAAGAGCACAAGGTAGATCCTGAGTATGTTTCCATCTCAGAGGAAACTTTGAGGCTTATAAAGCAAACAAAGGAAAAAACAAAACGTGTAGTAGCGGTAGGAACTACAGTAGCAAGAGCTTTAGAGACAAAGCCTTTTGAGCCTTTTTCGGGTTACACGGATCTATACATATATCCAGGTTTTGAATTCAAAGTAGTGGATGCTTTGATAACCAACTTTCATTTGCCCAAGTCCTCTCTGCTTTTTTTAGTCTCAGCTTTTGCCGGAAAAGACTTTGTAATGCAAGCCTACCAAGAAGCAATACAGGAAAAATACAGGTTCTACAGCTACGGCGATGGGATGTTGATACTGTGAAAAAACTGCTTGACAAATTCGAGTTTTTATGTTATAATATATAGCCCAAAATACCATGAAGATAGCTTCAAGGTTATTTTGCTTGTTGCTATCTTGTGCCTTCTTTATTTTTCCTTTGGTGTCTCTTGCTCAACCTCAAGCCCAGACAGAAAGAAAGACTATACTGGATTTTAAGGAACAGGTGGGGCTAAGTGGAGAGCAAGAAGAGAAAATAAGAAAAATAATACAAGACTTTGAAACAAAAAGCGCACAGATAAGCGAGAAGGTAGAAAATCAGCGCAAGAAGGTGCTAAGTTTGCTCAAAGAAGAGGCGGACATTAAGGATATACAAAAGGAGATAAAAACTCTCTTTTCCTTGAGAGCAGATTTGGTAATCGAAGAGATAAAGGCAGGTAGAGAGATAGATAAGCTTCTTACGCCTGAGCAACTGAAGAAGTGGAGAGAGATTAAAATTAAGGGAGGAAAGTTTTGATGAGATTTTAACGAAAATT
>JBEPZA010000137.1:0-2148 GCA_041641075.1 Aquificaceae bacterium
TTGATATACACGTACTTGGGTCGGACCAACGTATAGTTAGGTGTGCAAGAGTCTCATTTGGGAAAGATGAACATTTAGACATCCAAAGAGATAAAAAACTTATAAAGTATTTGTTGGATAACGAACACATGTCTCCCTTCGAACATGTAATAATCGCTTTTAGGACAGAAAAGGAAAATTGGCTAGATTTAATAAGCTTTTCTGCCAATAATCCTACGCTTCAGATCTACTACAGTGGCAACTATGTATGGCTAAACTTAAGGAACTTAATGAATTTGTTGAGATTTAACAACCTCCCTCCGATAATGAAGGATGTTTTAGAGTGTGTGAAAAACAGAGTTCCAACCACCTTTGCAGTGCTGGAAGGTAAAGATATAGATAAAGCCCAATACACATTGGATGAGAGCTACTTAGAGGAGAAAATAGAAACATCCGCTGGTTGGGTTGGTTTAGTTAGTAAATTGGAGCTTGGCACAATAATGGACCACTACACCTTTGTCGTAGAGTGTCCCATATTTGTGGCACGCCAGTGGCACAGGCATCGCTTCGGGTCTTACAACGAAGTCTCTAGACGATATGTGTCTTACGAACCAACTTTCTATATACCCGAATATATACGGAAACAATCCAAAAGTAACAAGCAAGCTTCGTTAGAAGAAGCCATAGAAGAATCGGCACACCTTATTGAAAGAATTAAACACCTCGTGGCTCAGTCTTTGAGCTTGTATAGAGATATAATATCAAAAGATGGAGCAAAAGAAATAGCCAGGGGTGTATTGCCACAGTTTATGAAAACACGATTTTATTGGACTGTTCCGAGAGTAAGCTTAGATAATTTCTTGAGTTTGAGAACACACCAGCACGCTCAAAAGGAGATAAGGGAACTGGCGCTCGCTATAAAAGAGATTGTAGGTTACAAGGGGACGGACAGAGGGTTATGCACAAAAGGGGAACTTCCATTGCAGAATTACTATTAACACTGGTAATCATAGCTTTGCTTGGCGCTATATCTTACGACAAACTTTCCAATCTAGTTATGGAATACAGATTACGATCAGCGGTGGATAGAGTGCAAAAGGATATAATCCAAATAAAAACTTACTCGATGACCAAGGAAAATCTCTGGGGCATCAGATTAGAACACGGTAAAGACTGCTACGTTATATTTGAAGATAGAGATGGAAACTGTCGCTTAGGAAACACAAGCGTTGGGGATCAAAACTGCACATATAGCAACGTTCAAGTGCATCCCAACTGTCACGATCCAACAATAGATTGTATACTTATAGTTAAGTTACCAAATGGAATACAAAGCGGTCTCAATAGAAGCATCGTATTTGACAGAAAGGGATATCCAAGAAACGCCATATGTGGACTAGGAATGAGCACCGTCAGATTGATAAACTCTAGAGGAAGACAAGCAAAAATAGTATTAGACAGGTACGGAAGAATGAGAGTTGCTTATGAATAATAACTGTTAATTTAATCAAAAATAAACTGGCTTTCCTTAAGTTTTTCTTTAATCATCTTCAGTTCTTCTTCTAAGTCTTCTAAATCATTCTTTGGAATCCATTCATCTACATTAATCGCTTGCATAATCTCCTTACCCTCCGCATCTTTTGACATGTCCAACAGTATTTGGAGTACGTCCTCTGTATTGTATAATTCAGGGTTCACCATCAGGTAATGAGAGTGATTTCCTTCCTTAGAACTTAACACCTCGAGCTGAGACTTGATAATGTTGCTCATATAATCTAAATTTTCACCGTATATTATCACTACAGAATTTTTCGTGTCCAAAGCGTTCTTTACGCATGATTCCCACATATCTTCAAAAGAAAAGTTTAATTGAGATATGCTACCTAGCATTTCCGTAAGTGACAGTAGACCCAATAGGTAAGCGTATGTGTCCTTTATAGAGAAAACTGTGTCCATATTTTCACCATTCCCAGACTTTCTTGCTATATAAGATACAATTTTTCTAGGTATTCCTGCTACCACTTTGAAGCCTGATTTCCATAACTTGTATGCATCCACAGGATCAGCAAAAACTATGGCGCAGTTGTGCATATTATTTCTTAATCTTTCAAAACTTCCATAAGTTCTAAAGTATGAAAGATTGCCGTCCAATTTCTTCGACAGATACAC
>JBEPZA010000138.1:0-2132 GCA_041641075.1 Aquificaceae bacterium
ACGTCTTTGGGGTGCATGGTCCCTAGAATTCCTGCGAGAATTGGCGCGATAGGCGGTAAAAATCCATCGATAGCTTACGCAGATGGTGGTTTGGTTATACTTTCCAAATCAGGTGGACTTACAACTACCACTGCGGAGATGTTTAAAAGAAGGGGATGGGGAGTTTACATGGCTTTAGCATTAGGAGGGGACGTAATATCATGCACCACTTTTGCCGATGTTTTGGAAAGGATAGCGGATGACAACAATGTAAAGGGTGTTATTATACAAGGAGAGGTTGGTGGCTCTTACGAAGAAAAAGCAGCGGAAACTATACTTAAACTCTACAAAGAAGGTAGATGGAACAAGCCTGTAGCTACTTTTGTAGCAGGTAAGTTTCAAGAAAAGCTAGAGGGTGTGTCTTTTGGACACGCAGGAGCCATAGTGGAAAGAGGTAAAGGAAAAGCTACAGACAAAATAAGGATGTTTAATGAGGTAGGAAAAGAGACAGGTCTTGTAAAAGTGGCAGAGTTTTATCACGATCTTGTCCATTGTATAGAGGAGTTGGGAGTTCCTAGGGACTTTGAAGACACTACACCAGAAGGAAGAGTAAAGCCTCTGTATTCTACAATAGATACACAAACATGCATGTTTAATCCTTCTGCTTAAATTTAGGAAAGCCAGGTGCCTGGCTTTTTTCTTTGAGTGAGAAAAATATTATTTCAAATATGGCATAGATTCCCAGTTTTTGAGCTCCAAGATTTATAAATTCTGTAGCTTGCTCCTTTGTTCTTATGCCACAATTTTTATCAAAACTCAAACAAGAAACTCCATCTTCTACAAGATGGAAATGAACTGCCAAAGATATGATTTCTCATTTAGTGGCAAATATACAAATTATCTGGTGAGTATGCTACAAGGCGTATAACCAGTAGTGGGTTTGTAAACCACCCTGTGAGAAAAAGGATAGCTTGAAAAGCTAACAAACTTCTCACAAAACCTCCATCTATCTAGGTGGAGTTAGTTTAATATAACATCTTCCTCTAAAAGCCTAATATCCCCCTTCGTGGCTCCAATTGGTGGATATACCGTTGAAGTTTTCACAGACTTAGCTTCTAGATTCTATTATGAACTTTCTTACAAAGCCTTGAGTTTTTCTTGCTATCGTACCTCCCCATCCACCTGAAGAAGAGAAAGCGCAACCTATTTTACCATCGATCTTTCCCCAAAGTTCACCAAGTTCCTCATCAAAAAACTTCTTTAGTTCCCACGAAAGAATTCCCATATTGGTAGGAGACCCAACAGCCAAACCATCGCACCACAGGATATCCTCTTTTGTAGCTTCCTTTACGTTCTTAATTCTTACCTCTATACCTTCTACTGATTTTGCTCCTTCTGCCACATAGTGAGCCATCTTTCCCGTGTTACCCGTTAGACTACTATACAAAACTAAAACTTTACCCATGATTTACCTCTCCAAGTAGTATGTATATCAAGTATAGACTAACTAAAACAGTTATTGTTGTGAGCAAAGCAAAAGGTGCGTTTTTCTTGAAGTATTCCCAGTAGCCTATATTAACATCCTTGTGTTTTAGCAGATGAAGCCAAAGCAAGGTAGCAAGTGAACCTATGGGTGTTATCTTCTGTCCTACGTTAGTGCCTACTATGTTGGCAAGTCCCAAGAACTTTTTAAGCGTTAGTCCAAAGCTCAGCTCATCTATTCCCAGATTGACCATAAGAACCGCAGGTAAGTTATTAAATACTGCCGAAAGTAAACTGGAAAGTATACCCACACCCAAGAAACCTACAAGCGCTCCTTTTGTGAGTGAAAGTTCTATAACTTCCTTTATGGCATCAACCAGACCCGCATACTTTAGACCGTAGACCACAATATACATACCTATGGCAAACACTACCACATGCCAAGGTGTCAGCTTAAAAACTTCCTTAAGACTTATAACACCGTGCCTGAGTGTAGACAGAGAAACTATTAAACACGCTATAGCAAGGACAGAGGAAACAAAGACTGGTATATGCAATATCTCAATTACCAAAAAGGAAACACCTATGAAGACTATAGCTACCCAACCAAAGGTAAAAACCGTTGAATCTTTTATAGCCAGCTTAGGTGGTTTGTCCTCCAAAAATTCCGT
>JBEPZA010000139.1:0-2069 GCA_041641075.1 Aquificaceae bacterium
AAGGCTTGGTGATATCTTTGGTGCAAAGGACACTATGAACTTACAAGCTGGTCTCCAAAGGATACCTGTTTCCAGGCTTTACCTAACAAGCAGTTACTCCTTCATAGTCCCAACAGGTCCAACTTATGAATTAAATGCGCATGGAACTCCACTTGTATTTAGACCAATTCAGCAGGCATCTGATGTAGGATACGGTGGTTTCAGACATGGTGGTGTAACCCTTTGGGGTAACTTGGCAGATGGGATGATTAAATACTACCTAGGAATGTTTGACGTGATAGATGAGCAAGATGCCCCTCCAGGTTCTTCTCAAAAGTCCATGTACACTGTAAGACTTCAGTTCACGCCTACCATGCTTGGCTTTAAACCAGAAAAAGCTTATGCTTTAGCTGATACATACCTTGGTAGGCAAAATGTTCTTACAATAGGTGTTGGTTATGGGTCTCAAAAGTATACAGGTACTGTTGGAGGCAATCCAGCTAAAACCGCTTCGGAGTTTGCCGTTGACCTCTTGTATGAACAAAAGTTTGGCAACTTAGTTCCTAACTTTCAAGCCGCATACAAGACAATGGAAAATTTTGGAGGTAACAGAAATAACGATGGTAAAGCATACTACGTCCAAGGTCAGCTCCTCTATGACCAAGTGGTTGGTATAGGTAAACCAGCTCTTGCTATTAGGTATGCCAAAAACGATCCAGATAATACTTGGTTGGTTGCTGGTACTAGACACCAGAAATCCAGCGTAATCGGTGCGTTTGTCAACTACTACATAAAGGGTAACGATGCAAAGGTAGCTCTTGGTTTTGATAGTGTAAAAGTAGACAACAAACCAACTAACGCAAAGAACTACACAGACGTAACGCTTCACCTACAAGTTCAGTTCTAATTTAAGCTTATACACTACAAGCCCCCTCTGTGGGGGCTTTTTTTATGACTGATGAGGAGCTTGTTTGATGTTTCGCAGTTGAAAAAGCAGGACATAGAGGATTTATATTCTCTTTTTAAGTCTTTCAAAAATGGTTATACAGAAAGGATAGAAGCAAAGGCGGCGCTTTTGTTTTTGGAGAGTTCCACACGCACCAGGTTTTCTTTTCAGTTAGCATGTGAGAATCTTGGGATAAAGACTTTTTACGCAGGCAAAGGTGAGACATCCATACAAAAGGGAGAGAGTTTTTTAGATACCCTTTATACCCTTAAAGCTTTGGGTTTTGATCTGGTCATATTCAGGGTTCCTTTTGTTGTATTTCCTTATGAGCCGTATAACTCTTTAAATTTGTGCTTAATAAACGCTGGCGATGGGACGCATCAACATCCTACTCAAGGTCTTTTGGATCTTTTTACTTTGATGGAAAGGTTCGAAAGTTTAGAAGATCTAAAAGTCTTGTTTGTAGGGGATATACTTCACAGCAGAGTTTTTAGGTCGAGTTCTTTACTTCTTGGCATGTATGGAGCCAAGATAGGTGTCTGTGGTCCCAGGAGTTTGATACCAAAGGATTTGACACCTTTTAATGTAGAGAGAGTCTTTAGCGATGTAGACCAAGCATTGGACTGGGCGGATGTGGTGATATACCTCAGGTTACAAGAAGAAAGGTTCAAAGAGAATTTTGTAACTTCCAAAGATAGCTACTTTTTACAGTTTGGACTCACAAAGGAAAGACACGAAAGAGTAAAGACTTACTTTATGCATCCTGGACCTGTAAACGTTTTCGTGGATATAGACAGAGATGTTATGTATTCGGAAAAGTCTTTGATACTTAAGCAAGTAGAGAATGGAATTTATGCACGTATGGCTGTTATTTACTACCTCTTAAAATAAAAGGTCCCAAAAGGGACCCGCAGGTTTTACATAGGTTTACCTTCTATGACGTCACCGCCTTCTTGGGAGCCTTTGGATGCAGATTCGTAAATTTTGCTACCAATTTTAGAGGACATATCCAGTACTTGTTCCGTGACTTTCTTGATTTCCTCTGTGGATGTTGCCTCTGCCAGTGTCTTTTTGGCTAAGTTTATCACCTCTTCACATTGAGAAACCATATCGGAAGGTAGTTTGTCTCTGTTTTCTCTTAGGA
>JBEPZA010000140.1:0-2066 GCA_041641075.1 Aquificaceae bacterium
CAAAACCTGGGTCAGAAGATACGACCTTTATAACCTCGCCTTCCTTTAGCTTTTTCACATTTTCGGAAGTTATCACTACAGGCAGAGGGCACATTAAGCCCGTAAGATCTAAAATCTTTTCCTTTTCATTCAATGCCTCCATGACACACCTCACACAGCAAGTTTTATAGAATCGCCTTGAGTATTTTCACTAAAGCCTTCTATGTATAAATTTAGGAGTTTGGCAGACTTTTCAAGGGTATCCACCAAGGTTTTGTCGTAAAGCCTGAATAAGCTAGAAACGTAGAAGACTACATAGCCTTGACCTGTGGAAAACCTAACTGGGACGTAAAGGGCTTTTTCTTCTCTGTTTATCAGTGATTCCTTGGGTAAAGGTCCCGATTTGGCTACTATGATTATTCTTTCAATAGAAAATTCTTCTTTTATCTTTTTTAGGTATCCTTCAACCGTGGGTTCATCTATGGCGTGGAATAAAAAATCTAGGTTGGAATTTTTGATCCTATCCTTCTCAACTTGAGCCAGATCCTTCGTAAGCTGAAAGAAGGAATTTCTGAGTTTTCTTATATAATTCCTCTCCTTCTTAAGTGTATAACTTAGGTCTAAATCCAAAGAAGCTAAGAAGAATACAAGTGACAGAGGTAAAAGTTTTATGCCTTCCATACCTGCATAGTATAGGTATATGAATACATGCGACCAAAGGAAGACCAGAGCCATAAAGATATTTCTGTTTGTGTAGTAGACCATCAGAGGTATTAATGCAAAAGTTGCCTTCTCATCTCCAGATACGGCAACTGCAGGGACTAAGAGTATATCTACGAAGCTTGCAAACCTTTTAAGTTTTCCTGGGTATAAGAAATGAAACGCAGAAAGGGTAAAGTATAGGGCAAGAAACGAGAGAGAAAAAGCCTTTGCGTAAGATTCTAGGGAAAAAGCATAGAAGGCTATGTATAAGGATAAAAACAATCTTATAGCTACCCTAAATACTACCGCATTTGCAAGCACTTTTTATCATTCCACCTCTATCTTTTTGGTTTTTTCTTTTTTCTTGGGCTTACTTTCTACTCTATTCTCCAGTTGGGAAACCTTGTAATCTATTAGGGTTTTCATAGCTTTTAACACGGAGAGTTGAGCCATGTAGATTTGCTTTTTCACTTCCTCTCTTACTTCTTTTGGTGGCAGGAGTTTGTCAATTAGGTAAAAGAGGCTTTTGTTCATTTCCTTGACTTGATCTTCAAGGCTCTCGACCTTTAGTTCTTCTTGCTTTTCGTCCATGATTTTATAATTTTACTCTGTTTCTCTGTGTGTAAATATCTTTGCTCCTGCCAATACTACCTGAAAGCTCAGGTATAGCCAGACCAAAAATATCAGAAAGGAGCCAACTAATCCGTAGATGGGGTTTAGAGTTACAAATTTTACAATCAAAGAAACAAAAAGCTTGTTAAAAAAGTACAAAAAAATTGAGATTAATAATGATACATAGAGAGTTTTTGCTATACTAGCATTTATAAAGTATTTGTACACAGTAAATAAAACTATTAAGAGGAAAAGAAAGCTTGCAATAAAACTAAAGGGGATTTTTACTATGAAAAACTTCAAAAGAGCATGCGTGGTTATTATTGCAATAGTAAGCAAGGAAAAAATGAAAGTAAGTGTGGGCAAGAATACCCAAAAAGATATTTCGCTTCTTTGTTTTATATCACACTTTACGTACGAAAATGCCTTGTATAAGTTCTTAATGAAGTTAACAGAGAAAAAATAAGCCAGTAAAAAGGATAAAAGAGAGAAAGTAGCTTTCCCTTGATAAAAGCTTGATATAGCTAGTATGACTTCATTAGTATGTTGAGGGAAAAGCTGTACAGCTATGGATACTATCCTATCATAACTGAAAAAAGGCGTGTAGGAAGCTAAAATACTGAGGATGGAAAAGATAGAACCAATAACTACTATGAAATTGTAAGTTAATGCTCCTGCATGATAAGAAAAATCTCCCTTTAGAAGAAAATAAACTGCTTTGAGCACTATGTAAACCTCTTGCTTAATTGTTTGGTATTTCATATAAAACCTCT
>JBEPZA010000141.1:0-2064 GCA_041641075.1 Aquificaceae bacterium
CTGCTGTCTTCGCTGTTATCTCTGTTGTCACCTAACACAAAGTAATGACCTTCTGGCACTAATGTGGGTGGTATGTCCCTTCTTGGGAATATCGGGTCTTCATATAGAGCTATTTTGTGTTTTACGCCGTTTGGAAGAGTTTCCTCAAAGATTAGCTTTTTGAAACCATCTTCCTCTTCTTCACCAATTAGCTTGGAAGGAAGCTCCCTTCCATTTACATACACCCTTCCATCTCTAACCTCTACCACATCCCCGGGTAAGGCTACAACTCTCTTTATGAAATCTATACGAGGATCTACTGGCCACTTAAAGACCACTATGTCTCCCCTCTGAACGCTGGAGAATCTATAGACAAGCTTGTTAACCAATATGAAGTCCCCCACCAACAAAGTAGGCTTCATTGAACCCGAGGGAATATTGTAAGCTTGTACTAAGAAGGTCCTTATAAACAGCACAACCAGTACCACTATTATAAGTTCTTTTATCCATTTACTTTTCATCAGATAAAAGATTATAATTTAAATCTACAGGTGAGGGACTAGAATGTACAGATCCATAAAGATGGCAGAATCGCCTATGGAAGGTCATCCTGACAAACTTGCTGACCTCGTAGCTGATGCATTGCTTGATGAGTTTATGAAGAAGGACCCCTACAGTAGAGTTTCTTTGGAAATCCTTGTGATTTCTGGGCTCACATTTGTAGCGGGACATGTGTATACGGAAAGCTACGTGGACATACCTGGGACCGTTAGAAAAACCATAAAAGAAGTGGGATATAACAGACCCGATTACGGATTTGATGCCGACACTTCCGCCGTCATAACCACCATAGAGGAACAGGGAGCGGAGATAGTTTTAGGTATATCTTCCGAAGGTGCGGGAGATACTGCAACCGTTGTAGGGTATGCGTGCAACGAAACACCAAACTATATGCCCCTTTCCATAAATACAGCCCACTCTGTCTCAAAGAACTTATCAGATCTTAGAAAGTCTGGCAAAGCGCCTTTTCTGAGACCAGATGGTAAAGTCTTGGTAACGACCGTTTATGAACAAGAAAAACCCCTATACCTCAAGGACATAATTGTATACGTTCAGCACGATCCGGAAATAAGCTTAGAAAAGCTTAAGGACTTTGTTATCGAAGAGTCCATAATGAAGGTTGTGGATAAAAAATACGTAACAAAGGACACACGTATACTCGTGAACCCTTCGGGTAGGTTTGTCTCAGGTGGTCCAGCGGTGGATGCGGGACAGACAGGAAGAAAAATTGTCTCTGACGCTTACGGGGATGTAGCTTACTCTGGCGGTAGCGCCTTTTCCGGAAAAGACCCAACCAAAACGGACAGGTCAGCTTCTTACTTAGCCAGGTGCATGGCAAAGCACGTGGTTGCCGCAGGGTTAGCGCAAAGATGCATGGTAAAGATGGCTTACGCTTTTGGAATGAGCGAAGTTATCGCCTTTGATATAGAAACCTATTCTACAGAAAGCGTTGAAGTAGAAAAAATCAAAAGAGCCTTGCTAGAGATCTTTCCAACCAATCCCAGAAAGTTGATAGACTTTTTGGATCTGAGAAAGCCTATTTACAAATCCACCGCTTGCTATGGACATTTTGGCAAAGATTACCTACCCTGGGAAAAGCTTACAAAACTTGAGGAGCTAAAAGAGCTCTGTAAGTAGTTTTTGGCGCTTAAGAAGAAGCTCCTTCTTCTTTTTTCGCCTTTTCTCTTGCCTTCCATTTCAGATAAGCCACTATAAATTCGTCTATGTCTCCATCCAAGACCGCTTCCACATTACCTACTTCAACCCCTGTTCTCAAGTCCTTAACCATTTGGTAAGGTTGGAATACGTAAGATCTAATTTGGTATCCCCAACCAATGTCCGTTTTTTCACCTTCTAAGGCTCTCTTTTTCTCTTCCAGTTTCTGTAGTTCCAATTGGTAAAGTTTTGCTTTGAGGAGTTCTAAGGCTTTTAATCTGTTTTGTAATTGTGACCTTTCCTGTTGGCAAGAAACTACTATACCCGTTGGTTTGTGTCTTAGCCTAACCGCTGTATCTGTCTTGTTTA
>JBEPZA010000142.1:0-2026 GCA_041641075.1 Aquificaceae bacterium
GTTTTACCGTGCATAAGGTTTTTTGCTCTTACTATTTTTGCCCCAAAGGCAAAACCGATGGATTGGTGACCCAAGCACACACCAAGTATGGGAAATTCTTTATGGTAAGTTTTTATCACATCTACGGAGATACCCGCTTCCTTTGGACTGCAAGGACCTGGAGAAATAACTATGGCATCTATATCCATTCCCTTTATGTCTTGAACGGATATTTCATCGTTTCTCTTTACTATCACATCGGCACCAAGAATATAAAAATACTGCACCAAGTTATAGGTAAAGGAGTCGTAGTTGTCTATCATCAAAATCCTTAACATTTGCCACCTTTTTCTATTAGTTCCTTTATATCCTCTTCTACTTCTTTGTATATGCCGAGTTTAACTTTACAAACTTTACCTTCTTTATCCAACAGATAAGAGGTAGGAAAACCTGAAATTCCAAGATTTCTTAGATCTTCCTGATTGCCTTTGTATATGTCAAAAGAGAAATTATTGGTTCTTACGTACTCTCTTAGGGCAGATTCGTTAGTATCCATGTTTATAGCTACTATTTGAAAATTTTTATCTCTATACTTGTTTTGAATGTCTTCGAAAAGTGGCATTTCCTCTTTACATGGTGGACACCAAGTAGCCCAGAAGTTCACTAAAACCACTTTACCTTCGTATTCAGAAATACTAACTTTTCTACCATCAAGGGATTCAAAAGTTAGGTTAAGCTTTTCTTTGCTAGCCGGCTCAAAGGATAAACCGTCTCTTCTATCCTTAATCGAAAAGTAGCCAACTAAAACTAGAAGTATAACCGCTAGAATATAACTTATCCGCTTCATAGCTTAAAAATATATTCTCTGAAATTACTTTTTATACTGCTTGCTCTCCCCTCTCTGCAGTCCTTATCCTAATTACATCCTCTACGGGTATTACAAATATCTTTCCATCGCCCACTCTTCCCGTTTGTGCGGCTTTGATGATGGTCTCTACTACTTTTTCCACGTCTTCGTCTTTGACTATGACCTCAACCTTTATCTTAGGAAGGAAGTCTATAACGTACTCTGTGCCTCTGTATATTTCCGTGTGTCCTTTTTGCTGACCAAATCCTCTTACCTCCGTTACGGTCATACCACCTATACCTATCTCCACCAAGGCGTCCTTCACTTCATCGAGTTTGAAAGGCTTTATTATGGCTTCGATTTTTTTCATAACTTCCTCCTTCCTACAGATACTAAATATCTATTTTATAAGAGTTTTGTTATTCCTTTAGTGTTTTCAACAACTTCCATCCCACTTGGAAAACTTCTTGGCAAAAAAGCCAATGGGGCAAAAATCCGTAAATCTGTATTTGGTCGATAGCAAGTATTAAGAAAAAACCTTTCCAAAACCGATGAAGGTCTTGCACGAGGAAAAGCTTAAGAAGCACCAATACCAAGAAAAACAAACCACCCAATAATCTTACAAACCTATAAAATTTTCCCAAACTCTTGGAACTTAAATCTGTAAGCTCTTGGTAGCAAAGAATTATTAGGGTCTTTGTAACCAATGGCTACTATCATAACAACTTCCAGATGCTCAGGGATATTTAAAAATTCTCTTAATTTTTGTTCGTCGTAGCCTTCCATTGGGTGAGTTTCCAAACCGTAAGCTCTTGCAACAATCATAAGGTTCATACCAAAGAGTGCCGAGTCTCTCAGAGCTTTCTTTTTGGCTCTGTTTGGATCTTGCCAAGAGGACTGTATTTTGGCTTTTAGCTCTTCCTTTGCCTCCTTTGGTATGTATCCAAGCTCTACCCAACTGTCGAGCACTTTGTCCACATTTTCAAAACCGGCTTTTGTGTTTCCAAGAATAACTATGTTGGCGCTTGCATCCTCCACCTTTTGCTGATTGTAGCATATCTCCTTTAGCTTGCTCTTTAACTCTTTATCCTTGACTACTATAACCTTCCAAGGTTGGATGTTGTAACCTGATGGAGCTGTAGCTGCCGTTTCCAAAACTTCTATCAAAAGCTCCTCTGGAATTTCTTTCGTTGGATCAAA
>JBEPZA010000143.1:0-1929 GCA_041641075.1 Aquificaceae bacterium
AAGCTCCCATAGGTGGGAGGACTTGACTTGTTGCCTTACAATCTATTGTCCATTGACCTGGTTGCCTACCAATACACTTGAGTTGGTTATGGGAAATACCTTAGATATACCGTTTCTTGCGCTTACTCCTATGAGCTTTTGAGCGTATTGTGCCATGGCTTCTCTCAAAGTCACCACAATAAATTGCGCCTTATTTGATCTATCTTTTATGAGCTCTCCTACCTTTCTGGCGTTGGCTTCGTCCAAATGAGCATCAACTTCATCGAAGTAGTAAAAAACTGAAGGCTGGTAGTCTTGAATGGCAAAAATAAGCGAAAGGGCTGCCAGGGTTTTCTCTCCGCCAGAGATAGCCTCAAGATACTGAACATCTTTACCTCTTGGTTTTACAACTAAGTTGACACCTCCAGCAAAAGGATCGTCTTCCCTTTCCAAAATCATGTATGCTTTGCCACCTGGAGAAAGGTAGGAAAATATTCTCTTCAAGTTTTTGTTTATACTTTCGTAAGCAGTCATAAAAGTCTTTGTTTTCTTGGTTTCTATTTCTTGGATGAGCTCCTTTATGGCTTTTTTCTCGTCTAACATCTTTTTGTGTTTCTGTTTGAGCTCTTCCCATCTTGATTTGTGCTCTTCGTAGTCCTCTTGGGCTCTTAGATTCACATTTTCGTAGAGTTTTTCTTCCTGAGTGAGCCTGTTTATCTCATCCTTTAATTTGGTAGTGGATTCTTTAACCTCTTGCACCTTTCCATCCCACCCCATACTTTCTAACTTCTCCTTTAAATCCCTTATCCTCTCTTCCAACCTTACCTTTTCGTTCTGTAGTTTGGATAAAGCATCTCTTTTTTCCTCTTCCAAAAGCTTCAACTTACCTAAGTTTGAGTGTGCCTCCCTTATTTGGGATTCTATGGTATCCTTTTGTCTATATAGCTCATAAGCTTTGCTTTCGAGGTTCATAAGTTCTCGTTCCTTATCTTTTCTGTATTCCTCAAGGTAAAACATTTTGTGTTCGGTATCTTGTATTTCCTGATGGGCTTTTGATATAAATTCGTGGGTTGTATTTATCTGCCTTTGCAAGCTTTCCCTCTCTTTTTCCTTATCTTTTAGTTGTAAACTCAACTTAAGTATTTGTTCTTTCTTCAAATCTATTAATTTTCTTACCTTTTCCTGCTTTTGCCTTAGGTCTTCTATCCCAGACTCTACGTAGTGCTTTATTATGGATTGACGTTTAATGGATAGGTTTTCTATTTTTTCTTTCAGGTGCTGGATTTCTTGCGTGAGTGCTTCTGTTTGGGAGAGAATTTGAGCTTTTTCTTCGTTTATTATGTGCAAATAATCTTTCGCTTTGTTTATCTTTTCTTGAATTTCCTTTATGCGGGCAAAGGATTTTTCATCCCTCTCCTGAAGCTCTTTTATCTTCCTCTGTATTATTCTCAATGCACTTTCCTTTTCCAAGAGGTCTTCCCTTAGAGATTTGAGAGCTTCTTCCTTGACCTTTTCTTCCTTACTTATACCTTCTAGTATGCTTAAAAGTCTTTCCAGTTCCTTTGTGTAAAACTCCCTTCCTAACTCGCCCTTGCTTTCTGTGTATCCACCACTGATTACACCCGTTTTTTCAAAGAGTTCTCCTTCCAGTGTAACCATTCTGTATGCACCTATGCCTATCCTTTTTGCACTTTCAAAGTCCTCCACTACAAGAGTATCACCAAAAACAAACTTCACCGCTTTTTCAAACCTTTTGTCGTATTCTACAAGATTAACCGCAAAGTCTATAGCTCCCTTCTGCCGTGGGTAAGGTGGCAAATTAAAATCCTTTATTCTATTTATTGGGATAAAGTTCATTCTCCCTATTTTCAGTTCCTTAAGTATCTGTATACATTGCTTTGCCACATCCTCGTCATCCACCACAATGTAAGACAGTCTCGCACCACCTGA
>JBEPZA010000144.1:0-1929 GCA_041641075.1 Aquificaceae bacterium
GCTGTAAATTTATCTCAATCCCTGCTAAAACTTGTAGCTGGTATTCTTACTGGTAGCTTGTCCCTTATGGGTGAAGCTTTTCACTCCTTTTCCGACTCTTTCGTGTCCTTTGTAGCTCTTTTTACTATAGCGCTGTCTGAAAGGAAAAGTAACCGTTTTCCTTATGGACTTTACAAACTTGAAAATGTAGGAGCTATAGTTATTGGTATCTTTTTGCTTTTGGTGGCTTACGAGGTAGCAAGGAGGGCTTTTACAACAGAGGTGATTGTAAATGAAGAATACTTAAACATAGGCATAGGTGTGGTTATCTTTTCCATACTTTCTTCTTTGGTTCTTTCCCTCTTGGAAAGGAGCGCTGGTAAAAGACTAAACTCACCTGCACTTATAGCGGACTCTTACCATACCCTAACGGATGTTTTTGCTTCATCTTTGGTTTTGGTGAGCCTTGTTTCTGTATACTTTGGTTATCAACTGGACAAGTATTTTGCTCTGGCTATATGTTTCTTCATAGCTTACACTGCCTTCGATATACTAAAGCGAGAGATTTCCATACTTTTGGATATCTCCGTAGAAACAAAGACGCTGGAAGATATAAGAAGCTTGATACTTAGCTTTGGGCAAGTCCAAGAGATAAAGCATCTATACGTTAGGTCTTCTGGAGGTAAACTTTTTGCGGATATAACCTTGTCCATACAGGCAAGGGACTTTGTAGAAGCTCACCAATTAGCAGATGCAATAGAGGAAGAACTAAGAAAAAGATTTCCAAACTTCGAAGCTATCTTTATACATTACGAACCTTTCGATACTTCCACTAAAGTAGCCATACTTTTGGATGAGAAAAACCACATAGCGAGCAGTTTTTTAAGTGCAAAAAAAGTAGCTATATTTGGACAAAGTCAACAAGTAAAGATTTTGGATCTCTCAAACTCTAAGGAAGAAGAAGTTTCACGTGTGCTTGTAGATAAAGGCGTAAACATTGTAGTGTCTGGATGTCATCCGGAAAGTGTTCAAGCAAAGGTGATTTTGAGCAAGGAAGGTATATTCGTTTGGGAAACACAGGAGACAAACCCTTATAAGGTGTTATCCGAAATAGCTTATAATTTAACAAATGCCAAAGATTCTGATAAAGGGAGCAAGAGCCATAGACCCATCCCAGAATCTTGATGAAATTTTAGATATCCTCATAAAGGATAGCAAGATTGAAAAGATAGATACGCACATAGAAGATAGAGAAGCAAAGCTTATAGACGCTAAAGGTTTAATTGCTTGTCCTGCCTTTGTGGATATTCACGTGCACCTTAGGGACCCAGGGCAAACTTACAAAGAAGACTTGGAAAGCGGTAGCAGGTGTGCCGTAGCTGGAGGTTACGCTTTTGTGGTTTGCATGCCAAATACATCGCCTTCCATTGATGATCCCGCAATAGCTCAATATGTAGTGAACAAATCAAAGGCAATTGGTTTGTGTAATATTTTGCCATCTGGAGCTATAACCAAAGGAAGGAAAGGAAAAGAGCTTACAGACTTTTACGCTTTGAAAAAAGCGGGATGTGTAGCACTAACTGATGACGGAGCGCCTTTGATGGATTCTTTGCTTATGCAGAGAGCTTTAGAATTAGCTGGAGATCTTGGACTTTTGGTAATGAATCACTGCGAAGATGACAAAATAGCCTATGGTCACATAAACGAAGGTTTTGTAAGTAGCCTCTTGGGACTGTCCACAAGACCCGCTTCAGCTGAAGACATACTGGTAGCAAGGGATTGTATTCTTTCCTACCATATTGGAAGTCCCATACATATACAGCATCTATCTTCCTCTCTAAGTGTGGATATAATAAAGTCCTTCAAGGAAAAGGGAGCAAAAGTAAGTTGTGAAGTAAATCCATACCACCTTATATTTACGGAAAAAGAACTCTTGAATTCATATGCTAA
>JBEPZA010000145.1:0-1896 GCA_041641075.1 Aquificaceae bacterium
GGTTACGTAGAAAGTTTCAAAAAGGATGAAAAAGGCTTTCAAATAAGTCTATCCTCTTACTCTAATTTGGAAGCGACCTTTTACTTGCCTTCAAATTGTAGCATACAAGCTGAAGGAAAAATGAAAGTTAATGGAAGTTTTTATAGTGTAAGCTTCTCCCAAAATAAAGCTACTATAAATATTGCATGTAGATAGACATGTTTATATTAAAGCTAATAGCCTTTTTTACGGGTAAGCTTGAAAAGGATATTATGGAAAAGACCTTAATCGCTAAGTCTAGAAGAAGAGTGATAAACAAGGTTCAGTTCTATCTAAAATTAGAGAAGAAACCTTCATTGGTTTTTTTCTCTTTCTTGGAAATGTTAGCTTTATTTGCTACTTCTGTAGTTATTCTATACTCATTCTTTCCTAAAGGAGAATTGGAAAAATACGTTTTGGGTTCAAGGGAGGTAAATATAGATCTCTCTATAAAATATCTCTACGCTCTTTCGAAAGCTTCCCAAAATCAAGAAGAAAGAAAAACGTATAAGTCCATACTGATAGAAAAGCTTATAACCGCAGGAAGATTTAACCAAGCCCTATATGAGATAGAAAACTTAGAAAAAGAGGGATTTACAAAAGAGGAAATTGCGAAATTCAAGCTTTCTGTTGCAAAAAGGATGTATCTTCAAGGAAAACTAAGCAAAGAAGAGTTATATAATGTTTTTGAAGATTTATATAAATCTGATAAAAGAAACGTGGAAATTATTGATTTCTTACTTTCCGAGTCTATTAGCTTAGGACTGTCGGACTTTTATCGTTATTTGGTATATGACCTTGTAAAAGATAGAATTATTTCACTAGATAAGAAATTATTCTTCAAGCTTTTGGATTTATCTTTAGCGAACCTTGATTATGCTACAGGGGAGAAATTAATAGATGCCTTTGGAAGAAAATTCATAGGAGATAGAGAAGCTGAAATTAAAATGATTAAGTACTTGCTTATGACAGGCAAGCCGCAGAAGGCATCACAGTTAGTAAATATGATATTGGAAGGAAGATGAGAAAATACTTGGTACCCTTATGTCTTTCGAGTAGATTGGTTTTTGGGGAACTAACTCACAAGGTAGATACTTTTACTTATTACGACACTCTCCTAAAAGCTTCGTTAGGAGCAAAAGACTTAGTTGCCGCTATAAAAATTGTTGATTTAGCCTTAAAAGAATTACCAAACAACACATACTTTTTAGAATGGGGCTACAAGATTTCGCTGTGGAAAAATGATCTAGATAATGCATTAAAGTACGCTTCAATGCTGTATAAGATAAGCAAAAAATACGATACCACTATGCTGGAAATTTTTAAGCTAAAAGGTTCAACCCAAGAGGTTATTGAAATTTACGAAAATGAACTTACAAAAGGAAATGTAGATTACATCGAAGCTTACGTCCAGTTTATTCAGAATACGGTACAACTAGAACGAGGTATAGATTTCTTAGACAATCTGTATAGAAAAAGGAAAAATCCCGAAATCCTTAAGCATCTTGCCCTATTGAGCTATCAATATGGTTTGCCAAATTATAAAAACTACGTTCAAGAGTACTTAAAAAAGAATCCAAACTGGGATTTAGGATACAGGATAATGGCGGAGGTTTCTATTGCAGAAAGAGACTTTAAAAAGGCACTTGAGTATCTGTTAAAGTATAAGGAAATAAAAGAAGAGGAAGGACAAGTAGATGTAAATACTTTACGAGATATAGCTATACTAGCTTGGAGTATAGGAGAACGTAAAATAGCCTTCAATGTTTCTATGGAATTAATAGAAACGGATAACGCTACTTACGACAACTACATAATAGCCACAAACTACCTTTTAGAAAAAAATCCAAAAAAAGCCATAAAAGTAGCTTTAGAGGG
>JBEPZA010000146.1:0-1879 GCA_041641075.1 Aquificaceae bacterium
GATCTTTCACTGGCAAAAAGCAAAAGCTCATCCACGGGGAAGTTTCTCTCTTCCAAAACTTTTAGAAACATCCTACCAACTTCACCAGTGGCACCTACTACAGCAACTTTGTAACCCATCATTTAAAATTATAAACTTTATGGTTTATGTAGTTTTTGTTGTTTTAGCTATAGTGTCGCTTTTGGTGAACCTAAGTGTATATCCATTTAAAAATGAAGAATCCTTAAGAGTAATAATAGCATACGAGATGTTTCACAGTGGTAACTACATTCAACCCACCTTCCTGGGAGAGCTATACTTTAACAAACCTCCGCTATTTAATTGGCTTATAGTTTTATACTCCAAAGTACTTTCCTGGAGCGAACTAACAGTAAGAGCTGTTTCATTGACTTTCCTTATTCTTACAATGGTGACTACCTTTGCTTTTTCTTACTCACTTTTTAGAAATGCTAAGCTTTCTCTTTTAGCTTCACTTATTTTTCTAACCTTTGGTAATGTGCTATTCTTCTATGGTTACTTGGGAGAAATAGACATAACACTTACCTTTTTTGTTTTCCTCATGATATATAGTCTTTATCTATACTACATAAAAGAATCTTTTAAATTTTTGTTCCTTGCAAGTGTGCTTGTAGCTCTTTCCTTTTTGCTTAAAGGCTTTCCAGCTTACGCTTTTTATGGTATAAGTCTTGTGGTTTTAGGTATTTACTTTCGAAACATTAGACTGCTTTTTTCGAAGCACGCAGTAGTAGCGTATGTTTTAACGTTGCTAATACCTTTGGTGTGGATTTTGAGCACACAAGAACCCACACTTTACCTAAGTAGACTATTCCACGAGAGCTTTTCGAGAGTATCTAACCAAGATTTCAACAGACTAGAACACGCTTTTACATACGTGCTTATCACACTCAAGGATACACTACCTTGGAGCCTGGTAGCGCCTATAGCTCTGTACACGCTCCACAGAGAGAGGTCTTTAAACGTTCCTAGCCAGGTTAGGCTTCTTTTGCTTTTGCTAATCGCAAATTACATTCCATATGCGCTCTCAAAAGCGGAAGGAAGGTATATAATCCCCCTTTATCCAATTTTGGCTATAATCTTTGCACACTTTATAAACCAAGTCCATCAACCAAAGTTCAAAAAGTTACTTTACTTTACCATAGGTTTGACTGTCTTTTTTAGGTTTGTATACGGTATGGCGTTCTTCCCATACTACGCACAGAGGGAAACATCGCCTAAAAATATAGCTTTAGATATACATTCTTTGGTAAATAACTCTCAAGTAGCTTGCGAGTGTAGTCAATACAAAAGTGTGTGCCTTTATCTGGGCATACTACAAGGCAGAGCGCTAAAGGTTCACAGATTAAGCCCAGAGGCTAACTACGTGATTTTGTGTGATTCTGCGATTGGCGAAGGTATAGTAAAAGAATACAACAACGGAAAGATAAAGCTGGTTTACTTAGGTAATAGGTAGAAAGTCCGTTAAAATTTTTACTTATGATAAAAAAAGTCTTAATAGCAAACAGAGGTGAGGTAGCTACAAGGATAATAAGAGCATGTAAAGAACTTGGTATAAAAACAGTAGCCATATACTCAGAAGCTGATTCCCAGGCTTTGTATGTTAAAAAAGCGGACGAAGCTTACTTAATACCTGGAGATCCAATAAGAGCATACTTGAATTACAGAAAAATAGTTAATTTAGCCAAGTCTGTAGGGGCAGATGCAATACATCCGGGGTATGGATTTTTAGCAGAGAATGCGGATTTTGCAAGGTATTGTATAAAAAACGGAATAATTTTTATCGGTCCTAAACCCGAGCACATAGAACTATTTGGTAACAAAGTTAAAGCAAGAAGAAAGATGAAGGAGCTAGGGCTTCCTA
>JBEPZA010000147.1:0-1875 GCA_041641075.1 Aquificaceae bacterium
CCGTATGTTATTTACTCTTCTTACAGCAATTTAGAAAACTATGTGAAGGACTTTTTATCCAAGATCCCAAGAAATACAGGATACATTTTTAACTTAGGGCATGGGCTAATGCCTGATATGGATTTTGACAAGGTAAAATTTCTCGTAGATTTGGTTAAGAGCCACAAACTTTCATGATTGTTGAAGGAAAAGCTAAGATAAATCTAGAAATTCCCAAGGTCGTTTCCACTCAAATGGGCGTTTTTTACAACCCCATCATGAGACTCAACAGAGATATAAGCCTTTTGATTATGCTCAGTATGGGCAGAGAGATAACCGTGTGCGATATTTTAGCGGCAAGCGGTGTAAGGTTAATTAGGGCACTTTTGGAAGTTCCCAATGTGCAAAAGGTTGTTTACAACGATGTGGATCCAGAGTCTAGAGACAAATTTTGGGAAACATTGATCATCAACCAAATAGACACAGATAAAGTTGAGGTGCATACAGAAGAAGCCAACTTACTAGCTAGAAGACTAAAAGGTATAGATTACCTAGATCTTGACCCTTTTGGATCACCCATTCCCTTTTTGGAAAGCTGCCTCTTCCCTGTCAGTAGGTATGGTGTTCTCAGTGTGACTGCAACGGATACCTCCGTTCTATCTGGAACTTATCCCCAGACGTGTATGAGACGTTACGGTGCCAGACCTCTGTTGGAAGCGGACTTTTACCACGAAGTAGGGATAAGAATACTTGTAAAAAAGGTTGTAGAAGAGGGTGCCAAACACGATTACGCATTTATTCCTGTATTTGCCTACTCGTACAAGCATCACATGAAAGCTTTCTTTATAAAAGACATAGGCGCAAGAAGGGTGGACAAACTTTTGGAGAGTATTGGCTACCTTCAGTATTGTAGTAATTGTTTATACACGGGAGGCGTTAAGTTAGAACAAATAACACAAAGTTGCCCTTATTGTGGTTCTAATCTACATCACGCGGGTCCACTTTGGCTTGGAAAGCTCTGGGATGAGGCGTTGGTAGAAAACCTTTGGATAAATCGCGGAAAGGTGGATATATGGCATGAGACAAACAAACTCTTAAAAAAAATAAGGGAAGAATCAAGGAAGCAAACCATAGGCTTTTATACTATCTCTTCAATTGGCAGAGCTTTCAAGATAGGCAACCTTCCTACTATCGACAAATTTTTGAAGGAATTTGAAGGTGTAAGGACTCACTTTCGTGGTGATGGCTTTAGGACTAGTTTTTCTCACGTAGAGTTTTTAGAAAAAATCGGTAAACTAAAAACATGAGTTATTACGAAAGCTTAAAAGACTTCATCTTGGAGCTAAAAAAAGATGTTCTATTTCTCTCACCGCGTGAGCGATGGTTTTTAAAGGTCTTGGAAGAGCAAGGCTATTCCTTAGAAGCCGTCAAAAAAGGCATAGAGAAGTTTTATAAAGCCCTAAGACCTGACAGAAGATCCACTACACCTGTTTTTTTTGCGTTTTCCCAAATACAGAAGCTACAGAAAGAACTAAGCAAAAAGAAGACAAACAAACGGGACTACGACTGGAAGGAAAAGTTCCGCAAGAACATAGAAAAAATAAGAGATTACATAAAGGAACCCATAAGCGAGCCTTCTACGAAGGAAGAAGCGGAAGAGGTCTTAAGAAAGATAGAAAACGCCGTAGTCAAAAGTATTTGGGATTGTATGCCTCAAGAGGAGAAAAGAGCAATCTTGAGAAAGTATGCACAGTTTAAGGAAAACGAGGAGTTATTCAAGTTCCTAATAAAGTTAGAGATTATGTCCAGATACAACATACCTAAGATTTCCAATATATGAATTCAACATTTTTGCCCGTTGGAAGGACTCTACTTTTTCTTGTTCATAAACCTGGC
>JBEPZA010000148.1:0-1867 GCA_041641075.1 Aquificaceae bacterium
TAGGTTTTTACGCAAAATACTGTGAGTTTGCGGAAGCTGTTGAGGAGGAGATTCAAAGGCAAAAGGGTAAAAAACTTGTATTAAACGTGGATGGAGCTATTGCAGCGGTAGCATCAGAAATGGGATTTGACTGGAGACTAGGTAAAGGCTTTTTCATAATAGGGCGCATACCTGGCTTGGTAGCGCATGTTTACGAAGAACTAACCACAGAGAAACCCTTCTCCAAGAGACTAGATGAAGATGAAGAAACTCAATACGTAGGAGTTCCTCCCAGAGATTTACCTTCAGGATGGAAAATAGTTTAGTTTCGTATAGATTATTTTTTGTGGGGAGTTAGGAGATGACACCAATAGATAGTTCTCAAGAGAAAGACGTTAGAATAATAGATGTACTCAATATAGGTGTCCAAAAAAATGCGAGTGATGTTCACATAACAGCGGGTGCAAGGCCTTCTTTAAGAATAGATGGAAAGATAGTTCAACTTTTGGAATTTCCTATACTTACTCCTGATATTACGCAGAGAATAGCTTACTCTATTATGTCAGAGAGACACAAAAAGCAACTGGAAGAGCATGGACAGGTAGACTTTTCCTTTGGGGTAAAAAATCTTGGAAGGTTTAGGGCTAATATCTTCTTTCAGAGGGGGTCAATTGCTTGTGTCTTTAGAAGGCTTCCAAATAAGATACTTAGCGTTAAAGAGTTAGGACTGAGCGAAAAGGTTTTACAACTTTGCAATAAGAGCATGGGATTGGTGTTGGTTACAGGTCCTACTGGATCAGGTAAAACTACCACTTTAGCATCGCTGATAAATTACATAAATGAGAATTTCCCTCATCACATAATAACAATAGAGGATCCCATAGAGTACGTTTTCAACCACAGAAAAAGCATAGTCAACCAGAGAGAGATAGGAGAAGACGTGCAAAGTTTTTCTCAGGCTTTAAGAGCAGCCCTTAGAGAAGATCCTGATGTCATACTAGTTGGAGAAATGAGGGATTTAGAAACCATCGAAATAGCTCTGAAAGCAGCTGAAACAGGACACTTGGTTTTTGGAACACTTCATACAAATACAGCCATATCTACAATTACACGTATTGTAGATGTTTTCCCTCCAGAGCAACAGGAACAAATTCGTATACAACTTTCCTTTGTATTGCAAGGTGTAATTTCTCAAAGGCTCGTACCTAAAATAGGTGGTGGAAGAGTTTTGGCTTACGAATTACTTATTCCAAACACAGCGATAAGAAACTTAATTAGAGAAAACAAATTGCAACAGGTTTACTCTTTAATGCAGTCAGGACAAGCTGAAACGGGTATGCAAACTATGAATCAATCTCTGGCAAGCTTATACAGAGCTGGTCTTATTTCTATAGAGAATGCTTACAGGTACTCCCCAGATGTGAAAGAATTAGAGAGGATGTTAGGAGGGAAAATAAGTGCCCAGATTTAAATACAGAGTATACACAGACCAAGGAGTTATCCTCGAACAGGAAGCGGAATCTCCTAGCCAGGAAGCTCTTATTGCTGATTTACAAAATAGAGGTTATTCCATACTAAATGTAACACCCGTAGAAGAAAAGCAAAAAGGTCAAGGTATAAAACTAAACCTTCCATTTGGTGGTAAAGTTAGCGACAGAGATATTTCTATTGTGTGTAGGCAAATGTCCGCAATGGTGTCCGCAGGTGTAAGTGTGGTTGACGCCGCAAAGGTCATAGGCGAAAGCATTCCCAATAAAAAACTATCAAGAGCGCTTTTGGAAGTATCCAGATTGGTAAGTGAAGGTAACAGTATCAGCAATGCGATGCGCAAATTTAACGATGTTTTTCCAAGCTTTGTTGTTAATTTGGTAGTGGTGGGGGAAGAAAC
>JBEPZA010000149.1:0-1866 GCA_041641075.1 Aquificaceae bacterium
TTTGTCAAAAGCAAACTGGTGCTTGAGCAGATGGAAAAGGGACAGATACTGAGAGTCATAGTGGATTACCAGCCGTCCGCCCAAAACGTTCCCAAAAGCATGAGAGAAGAAGGACAAGACGTATTGGCTGTTAATCAGATAGGCGAAAAAGAATGGGAAATAATAGTTAGGAAAACCAAATGAAGTTTTTGTTTGTGATAAGCTCCAGTCCTTTTTCTAAGGACTATACGACTATTTACAACCTGTGCAGAGTCCTTTCAGAAAAAGGAAGTGTGACCATATTTTTGGTAGGCAACGGTGTTTACTACATGATAAGACCAGAAGTCACACACCTAAAAGATTACGCCAAGATAATGTACTGTGCTCACTCGGCGCATCAACGAGGTGTAAACAATCCACCAGATATATTTGAAAGCAGTTCTACATACAACTTATCTAGAATTCTGTCAGAATTTGAAAAAGTTATAATCTTTAACTAACTATGAAAGTAGCGTTCATACTCAAAGGAGATCCTTTTTCTTGGAAAGCCTACGAAGCTATAAGAGTGGCAATGGCGTTGGCTATGAGTTCAGAAGTCTACTTTATACTTATAAAAGACGGCGTTTACGCCTTAACCAAGTGGAAACCCGAAAATCTTGGAATCCACGGTTTAGATAGACTTTTACAGAATGTAGAGTATGTAAACATCAAGTTTGTAGTAGAAGACACTGCAGCAGAAGAGAGGGGAATAAGGAGTGAAAATTTCGTTACAGGAACTATATTTATGAGCATGGAAGAAATTAAAGACCTTATAAAACAATCAGAGGTAGTCTGTGTATGGTGAAAACCCTATGGCTTGTTAGAAAACTTGGGGATTTTTCATCAGACCTTGTGGATGATGGCGACGTGGTTATACTTATCCAAGATGGCGTTCTACGTATTCCAACCAAGAAAGACTGGTATGCTTGCAAAGAAGACGCCACATCAAGAGGCATAAACATACCCAAAGAAAAACTTAAAACTTACGAAGAAATAGCAGAGCTTATAATAAATGCCAAAAAGGTGGTGGTGTGGTGATGAAGTGGCAAATAAGTAAAACCTTTAGGTTTGAAGCGGGACACAGAGTTTGGAAACAAAACTTAACTATGGGAAGAGGTTCCCAGTTTTCCATACACGAAAGACCAGTTAACAAATGCATCAATCTTCACGGGCACAGTTACGTCCTTGAAGTGATTTTAGGTTCAGACACACTTAGCGAACAGGATATGGTGATTGATTTTTACCACGTAAAAAGTGCCCTAAAAGATCTCATAGACACCATGGACCACAGCTTCATAATAGACGTAAATGACCCCATGTATGAAGAGCTAAAAAACACTGCGGAAAAGTATGGAGCTTTAAAGATATTTCCAGTGGACTTTTGTCCTACTGCGGAAGCTTTGGCTAAGTTTTTCTATGAGTTTTTAGAATCAAAGCTAAAGGAAGCGGGACTTTTGGGGGATGTAAAGGTTGTTAAGGTAGTGCTTTGGGAAACTGCTACCTCAAAAGCCGAGTATTACGGTGAATGAACCTAAAGGTAGCTCTACCTAACGGTAGAGTGCTTACAGCTTCTAACAACTCTCAAATAGAAAGCCCTATCGGTTATAGAGCTTTAGTATCAACGGAGCACACTCAAACCACTGGTATAGTCGTTGGAGTGTCCGAAAAGTCTGCCAATATAGATAGCGTAGAATTTCCAGACAAATACCCTATAACAACTCCACAGCATATAAGGACTGTTTTAGACATCTCACACTTTTACGGTTTGCTTCCGTGGAGTTTCATGTTTGATCTGCTACCTAAGGCTTTTTTATGGAAAAAGGAAAGCTTCATAAAGCTTTCAAAGGA
>JBEPZA010000150.1:0-1815 GCA_041641075.1 Aquificaceae bacterium
AGATTTACCAAAGAGCTCAAGAAAGCCAAGCCTTTATATCGGAACTGGCTTGGAGAGAGTTTTGGTATCACATAAGGATAAATTACCCTTGGACCAAAGATACGGAGTTTCAAGATAAAAGAAGAACTATTCAATGGGAAAATAACCAAACTTTTATAGACGCTTTCTTTAATGCTCAAACAGGTTACCCTATAGTGGACGCAGGTATAGTGCAACTAAAAAAGGAAAAGTGGGCACACAACAGGGTAAGGATGATCCTAGGAAGCTTCCTTACCAAGGACCTTTTGGTGGACTGGAGAGTAGGAGAGGAGTTTTTCAAACATCACCTGATAGACTACGATGAGGTGGTAAACATTGGAAATTGGCAGTGGGTGGCATCCGTTGGAGCGGACCCAAGACCCCTGCGAATCTTTAACCCAGTTCTTCAATCCATGCGCTTTGACCCCAACTGCGACTACATAAAAAAATACCTTCCACAGCTTAAAGATGTGCCATGTAACGAACTTCACGACCCATTAACTCACCGCCTACCCTATTACAAACCTATCGTTAACCACTACGAACGCTTAAGGATTGTAAAATCAAGATACAAGCTTTAGTCACGTATCCAAATCACCTTTAACATTTTTTTGCAAGAAGCTTCCATTTTCTATAAGATGGAGATGAATTGCAGTTGACATGT
Source organism: Aquificaceae bacterium (assembly GCA_041641075.1). Classification (GTDB taxonomy): domain Bacteria; phylum Aquificota; class Aquificia; order Aquificales; family Aquificaceae; genus JBEPZA01. Next base: position 683 of record JBEPZA010000150.1, read on the forward strand.
ATTCAGTTTCGGTATATAATAATGCTAACGTAGGGCTGGGACGGTCCGAAGTAACGCCTGCGGAGAGTGCGAAAGCACTCGTTGAAGCAGGAAGCTCCTACCTCTATAGGTGGGAGTAGTTCACACTATCCTCTAAAAACCGAATGGTAACAACTCCGCTTAGTCTTTTACTCAATAAACAGGATACGCTTAAACTTGACCCAACAGAAAACTTTCAAAGGCTCTGTATGAGCTTCTCACATTGGGACCGCTTGCCACGTACTTAAAGCCCAAGCTATAGGCTATATCTTGTAGTTTTTTAAACTCTTCTATGGAGTAATGCTTTAACACCGGATGGTGGTTCAGAGTAGGTGGGTAGTACTGTCCTATGCATACAAAGTCACAATCTACGGACCTCAAATCTTCTAAAAGTTCCACAACCTCGTCAAAGCTTTCGCCAAAACCTAAAATGATGGCGGATTTTGTAGGAATGTCTGGTGCTATCATCTTGGACATTCTTAGGACTTCCAAACTTCTTTCGTAGTTGGCACCAATTCTGACTTTCTTGTATAGCCTTTTTACCGTTTCCATGTTGTGACTGAAAACATCGGGCTTTGCGGACAATACTTCTTCTATGGATTCCCTGCTTCCTCGAAAATCTGGAACTAAAACCTCCACCTTAATTCCTTCCTCCTTTAAAGCTCTTATACACCTGGCAAAGTGTTTTGCACCACCGTCAGGCAAATCGTCACGGGTAGGGGATGTCAAAACCACGTATTTTAGACCTAATGCTTTAACAGCCTTCAAAAGCCTGTAAGGCTCTTCTGGATCAGGTTGTGAGCCCTTACCTCTGTTTACGTTACAAAAGGTACATCCCCTGGTACACACATTCCCCAGTATCATAAAGGTAGCTGTCCTTGATGAAAAGCATTCACCTATATTTGGACATCTGGACTCTTCGCACACGGTATTAAGAGCGGTTTTTCTCAAAAGTCTTTTTACGCTGTGAGTGTCTGAGAGCCTTAGGATAGGTTTCATAGCATTCTATCCAGCAAGACTACAATAAAGAAGAGTATGCTTATGTAACCGTTGGTGGTAAAAAAGGCTTTGTTTATCTTGGAAAGGTCGTTGGGCTTTATTAAACTGTGCTCGTA
>JBEPZA010000151.1:0-1799 GCA_041641075.1 Aquificaceae bacterium
ACCATCTGCAGGTTTTAGCATAGCAAGTCTAGATGTGTTTTCCGAACCTGCTCCTTTGGGTGCAAAGACAATTCTTATCTTATCCCCCGGAACTATCCTATAGTGAATTATAGGTGGAGTGTTGTCACCAGTGTTTTTCCTTTCGAAAACTGGGTCGTAAACCATAGAAGCTCTTAGGTATCCTTCCGTGTAAGCGCTTCTTACACCTTCTGTAATGGCATCTCCTATGTAACCACCTACTACACGAACATCCTGACCTATATCCACAAAAACAACAGCTACACCTGTGTCCTGACAGTAAGCCATTTCTTCCTTCTTTGCTACCTCTGCATTCAGCAGTATCTGCCTAAGGACCTCTTTACCTAGTTCAGACTCCTCTTTTTCTAAAGCTTGTTTGAAAGCGTAAGCTACATCTTCAGGCAATTCGTAGTTTGCCTTTATAGCAATATCCCTTACAGCTTTAACTATGTCTTCATACCTTACTTCTCTCATTTAAAAGCTCCTTTACAAGTTCTAAGTTTTTTGCTACAGAAGCTACAGACCTTTTCCACATCTCACGCTCTTGTTCTATCATGGGTATTTTTATGACTTCTTCCGCTCCCATATTTCCAAGCTTTACTGGAACACCTACACATATATCGTAAGCTCCATAATAGTCCGCCGCATCTCCATCTAAGTAAACGGAACAGGGCAGTATTCTCTTGTTGTCAGTAACTATTGCTTCTACCATCTCAACCACGGCTGCTGCTGGTGCATAGTATGCAGATGTCCCCATAAGATCCACTATCTCACCTCCACCAAAGCGTGTTCTCTTTATGAGCTCCTCTATTTTTTCCTTACTGAGCATATCTTTTAGGGGAATACCCCCTACGTTGGATATGGATATAAGCGGGACCATCTCATCCCCGTGTCCACCTATTACGTAAGCGTGTATATCCTTGGGAGAAACTTTTATTTCTTGAGATATGAAAGTCTTAAAACGTGCAGAATCCAAAACACCAGCCATACCTATTACCCTATTGCTAGGAAAGCCCGTAATTTTGTAAACAGCGTAAGTCATCAAATCCACAGGGTTGGTTACCACTATAACGATGGATTCTGGTGCGAACTCTTTTATTCTTTGGGCTATTATGGAAAGGATGGATATATTCTTTTCCAAAAGATCCTCTCTGCTCATGCCAGGTCTTCTTGGGAAACCAGCGGTTATAACAACTATGTCCGAACCCTCTAAAACGTGATAGCCTTCCCCCTCCGGTGTAACTGTATATCCTTCCACTTTTGCATCTATATCTATAGCTGCAAGCATCTGCTTAATGTCCAGCGCTTTACCTTTGACTGGTTCTATTGTTCTTTCACCATCCTTCCTGGGAATATCCAGCATTTTTACATCCACCAGACCCCTCAAAGCTAAAAGGCTTGCTACATGCTCCCCTACATTTCCAGCTCCTACTACGGATACTGTTTTTCTCATCTTCATGATTGAACCTCCACTTTTTGTTTATTTTTTATCCAATTGAGCAAACCCCCAGCCATCAATACGGAAATTTGCTTTGGTGTGAGGTTGTATTTGCACACTACCTCTTCACCCGTTGTTTTGTTGATTGCGATTATTTCCTTTCCTTCCTTTAGCCTTTGGTGTAAATCTGGTATGTAGATTTCATCTCCTAAAGAAAACTTGCTGTAGTCCTCTTTGTCTACAAACTCAAGGGGAAGGATACCAAAGTTTACCAAGTTAGCATGGTGTATACGTGCAAAGGACTTGGCTATTACAACTCTTACACCTAAAAACCTTGGAGCTA
>JBEPZA010000152.1:0-1795 GCA_041641075.1 Aquificaceae bacterium
AAACTTTTATAACTTTGTTGTTACGTAAAAAATTATATACATCGGCATCTATTATAATTAATAAAGATGCAGAAAGCTAATATGAAAATCTTGAGTTTTTTGGTACTACTTGCTTTGTCCTTTACGGTTATATATTTAAGGCCTGTTAACTTAGGTTTAGATCTGAAGGGTGGTATATCCATTCTTTTGCAACCAGATTTAAATTACGCCTTATCCCTCGAATACGAGAAATTAGCTAAGGACGCAGAAAACAAACTTAAAAGTGAAAACGTGAAACTTTTGGATGTCTATTTCCAAAAGGACGGTATAAAGATTGAGGTTCTAGAGGATGAGGAAAAGGCTATAAAGGTTATTAATGAACATTTCCCTAAGTTTGATGTAAGAAAATTAGAAAAGGGGACGCTATTTTTAACGTTTAATGATACTGAAATAGAGAACTTAAAAAGCAACATTGTTTCTCAAAGCATAGAGATACTGAGGAAAAGGATAGATGAACTTGGTGTGGTTCAACCTGTTATAACAAAAGCAGGTAAAGACAGAATATTGGTAGAGTTACCTGGAATGATGGATATCAACAGGGCAAAGTCTGTAATAGGTAGAACAGCTTTGCTCGAGCTAAAACTTGTTATAGATGAAGGTCCTAAAGAGTTTTTAGAATCTAAGGTGACAAAAGATACAGAACTTCTTCCAAGCATTGACGGAAAATCCTGGTTCTTAGTTGAGAGAATACCCGTAATTACGGGTAGTAATCTCAAAACGGCATACACAAGCCAAGATGAATTCGGGCAACCTTCAGTAACCTTTGAACTAAGCGCTGAAGCTTCAAATTTGTTTGGGGAAGCTACTCAAAATAACATAGGTAGACGCCTAGCTATAGTTCTTGACAAGGTAGTATTTTCTGCACCAGTTATTAGAAGCAAGATAACGGATAGGGGTCAGATAACCGGCAACTTTACCCTGGATGAAGCCAGGGAGCTAGCTTTGGTACTTAGGTCTGGATCTCTACCTACAAAGGTGGAATTTTTACAGGAGTCGATCCTCGGACCATCCTTAGGGAAAGATGCTATAGATCAAGGTATAAAAGCTGGCATACTGGGCTTTGTCCTTCTTTGTATAATGCTTGTAGCAAGGTACAAAACCGTAGGCGTAGGTGCTATAGTTTCTGTTTTGTTCAATGCTCTGTTACTTTGGGCTGGCTTGGCTTTGCTTGGAGGCACACTAACACTCCCAGGAATAGCGGGTATAATTCTTAACATGGGTATTGCCGTAGACTCTAATGTTCTCATTTTCGAGAGAGTCAAAGAGGAGCTAAGGTATGGAAATACTACAAGGAAAGCTATTGAATTAGGCTACAAGAGAGCATTAAGTGCCGTATGGGATACACATATAACTTTGTTGGTGGCTGCGCTTATTCTATTCCAGTTTGGTTCTGGTCCTGTAAAAGGCTTTGCTACCACACTCACCATAGGAACAATAGCATCCTTTATATCAAACGTCTACTACGCTAAGGTTTTCTTAGAAATTCAGAATAAAATTAAAACTTTGAGGTTTTGATTATGAAAAAGGGAAGACCACTTTTGCCTAATGAACTTGAAATGTTTAAAAAAGCTCTTGGCATAGGACCTCACAATTTCTGGCGCTGGTCTGCAAGAACAAAGAACTTCAAACTCTACACGGATGGAGTGTATATATGGGTCGAAGGGACAGAGGAAGACATTGGCAAAACAAAACCTATAACAGAAGCTACGAGCTGGAGCTGGGACCTGATAAAACAAAAATACGAAGAGGAGCAAAA
>JBEPZA010000153.1:0-1780 GCA_041641075.1 Aquificaceae bacterium
TAGTTCTTCATGGAATATCTGGACAAATATCGGAAAAAAACAAACACACAGAGTCCACAAAGGCTTTAGATTTAGTAGAAAATATACCAAATGCTTATAATTCCATTCAAAGTGGTGCTTATAGTAGTGGTATTCATCTCATTGATTAGCTCATGTGGCGTAATAGAAATAAGAGAAAGAGGAAAGGCTATAAATGAAAGAAGCCTTGCTTACACACCTAGTGATTCTGCACAAGCTTTAAATGTATCCTTAAAGAAGGATGAGAATACCATAAACGTGAACATAGAGACTGACAAAGCGATTAACTACAAATTGTTTACACTAAAAAACCCAGATAGAGTAGTGATAGATATTTACGACAACTTTAATATAAAGGTTAGCTCACTTGATAAAGATATAAGGCATAGAGTAGGTTATCATCCATGGGGTGTTCGTCTCGTTATCGACACACCTTACGCAAAGGTATACGATCAAAGAACATCTTTTGGTGTCTCTGTCGTTATTTCTTTACCTAGTCTTGAGGTAGTTCCAAACCAAGCGAGCTCTAATCTCGCACAAAGCGAATCCAATCAAGTAAGTTCCACTATTCCTAGAGTAAAACTGCCCGTAAAAGGTAAAGTGGAACGTGCAGAAAGAGGCGTATTTATCAGAACTTCCTGTAACGAATTTTTTAGAGCGGTGGAGGATGGTAAAGTCATATATTCTGGTAATAGCCTCAGACAGTATGACTGGGTAGTAATGATAAGCCAAAAGGATGGATTTATATCCGTATACGCCAAAGCCTCAAATTCCTTTGTAAAAAAGGGTGAAACTGTAAAAAAATCACAAGTATTAGGAAAGGTGGGACGTAGCGGTGATACATGTGGTATCTTGTATGAGCTTAGAACAGAGGATGGCTCACCAATAAGGTTTGAAGTATTACCAGACTAAATTAAATTTACTTCATTATGGGAGGTTTAAGATGGCTAGGTTGGTTTTGAAAACAGAGAAGGCGCCTTATAAGCTGGAAGCTGGGGACGAGACGTATTACATTTGCCAGTGCGGGCTTTCTAAGAAACTCCCTTTCTGCGATGGATCTCACAAAAGAGCAAAGGACGAGGAAGAAGGAAAGATTTATTTATATGACGAAAGCTCTAGAGTGGAAATAAAACTCTAAATCTTTGCCTGTTCTTTCTATAAAATACGAACTTCCCAATCTACCCAAACTTTCCGCACCGGCAAGCAATATGGATAGTTCTTCCCTCATTATACTTTCCTTGTTTATATCTATAAAATCTACCATCTCTTCGATATCTACACCGCTTCCGCACTGAGTTGTATCCGCCGGAAAGCATAAGATTCTCTTAGCATCTATACTTCCTACAAGTAAGACGAGTGTTGTATCGTTAAAGACTTCCGTTTTGAGTGTGGCGCTAACTCTGTTGTTAACAAGAATTTCCCGGTAGCTCGATGGGACTATAAAGGTGGGGGAGGTTTCGTATCTTGGCTTTTCTAATGCTATGTCTTTAAATTCATCTACCAGAACAACCTTTAGTCCTTGCTTTTCGTAGTATAGAGTGTTGCCTTTCTCTTCTTGAATTTGCGTTTTCAAAATACCTTTAATAGATTGTGAATATGCTAAGATATAAGAGGGTATAACTTTCTTGTTTGCTTCCAACTTTCCTATAAGAGGTCTCCAATTGAGAAAGCTAAACTCCCATTCGTGGCATTTTATTCCTAAGGATTCTGCATAGGTTCTTATTAATTTGATGAAGTATTTTTCTTCTTTGCTTCCTGGTCT
>JBEPZA010000154.1:0-1751 GCA_041641075.1 Aquificaceae bacterium
TCTATCTTTGGGTATATCTCTTTTAGAAATTTTTCCACACCTGGATTTTGTAAGCCTATGGAGTTTAGCATTCCACAGGGAGTTTCCGCTATTCTTTGGGGTGGATTGCCTTCTCTTGGCTTTAGCGATATACCTTTTGTAACTACAGCTCCCAGCTTGGATATATCGTAAAGCTCTAAAGCTTCTATTCCATAACCAAAGGTCCCAGACGCAACCCAGACAGGATTTTTAAATCTTACTCCAAATATCTCTACGCTTAAGTCAAGCATTTTTCGACACTTTCCACCAGTTTATCCATTTCCTCTTTGGTTCTCTTTTCCGTTACAGCTAAAAGGACTGTATCTTTGTATCCAAACCTTTCCAAAGGAACACCAAAAAGAAAGCCTTCTTCTGCGAGTTTTTCGTGTAGCTCTCTTACTTTTGGATGCCTCAGTGGAAATTCCCAAAGATGCTTTCCTTTGTAGACCTCTTCAAAGCCTAAATCCAAAAGTCTTTTCTTTAGGTAAAGAGCTTTGGAAAGACTTTGCAGTGCAACTTCTCTTAAGCCTTGGCTTCCCAAAAGGTAGACGTAAATTAGATTGGCTATTGCCATAAGGTTCTGGTTGGTGCATATGTTGGAAGTGGCTCTCTCCCTTCTTATGTGTTGCTCTCTTGTTTGCAAGATAAGTGTAAAAGCTCTTTTGCCCTCTATATCTTCCGCCAGTCCTACAATTCTTCCTGGCATTTTTCTGATGTATTCCTTTTTGCACGCAAAAAAGCCCACGTAAGGACCACCAAAGTTCATAGGTATGCCGAGCTGTTGACCTTCACCTACAACAATGTCCGCACCAAACTCAGAAGGTGGCTTTAGTATGGACAGTGCTATAGGGTCAGTTACTACAATAAAAGGAACTTGGTATAAATTACACAAGTGTCCTATTTGTTTTAGGTTTTCTACATAACCTAAGAAGTTTGGATAAGCTACAGCAAAGGCGTGGACTTGGTAGTTCTTGAAGGAATCTTCTAACATTTCCAAGTTAGTAGTTCCATCCTCACCTAAAGGAACCTCTATAACTCTATCTTGGTATCCTCTCAAATACGTTTTTACCACTTGTCTGTAAGAGGGATGCACACCAGAGGATAACACTACGGTGTCGCCTTTTTGTTTTATAGCTCTTGCCATAAGAACCGCTTCAGCTAATGCAGATGCTCCATCGTACATACTGGCGTTGGCTACATCCATACCGGTGAGCTCGCAAATTACCGATTGATACTCAAATATAGCCTGAAGTGTGCCCTGGGATGCCTCAGCTTGATAAGGCGTGTAAGCTGTTAAAAATTCACCCCTGTTTAGTATTTGCCATATGACAGATGGTATTATCCTGTCGTAACTTCCAAAGCCGGCAAAGCACGTTAAAGGTTTGTTCAAATTTGCAAATTCTCTGAAAACTCTTCTTAACTCTTCTTCAGAGTGAGGCTTATCTTCCAGAGTTTCGCTTGTTAGTAAATCCTTATCTACATGAGAAAATAGGTCATCCAAAGATGAGTAGCCAAGTTCCTTGAGTATTCGTTCTACTTCCTGTGGAGAGTGTGGAATATACATTACTTTTCTTTATCCTCGTAACCGAGCTCTTCTTCCGGAAGGGCTTCCAAGGATTCTTCTTCGCTTATTATGCCTTCCAATTCCTCTTTATCTAAACCTTCTATACTCACAAGTTCCCCCTTGTCTTCTTTTATGATTTCCACCAAAAGCTCAGCGTAACTGGAAGCTG
>JBEPZA010000155.1:0-1726 GCA_041641075.1 Aquificaceae bacterium
GTGAAAACCCCAGAAGAAGCGGTCAAAGAGGCTGTAGAACTTCTCATACAAACCTTCTCAAAGTTTGAGAAAATCTCCTTCGAGATACCCATGATAGAAGAGCCTGTGATAACTGACGAGTTTTCCGAAAAGCTCTCACTTCCCATAGAGGAGCTCGACATTTCCCAAAGAGCACTTAACTCATTAAAGCGTATGGGCATAACCACCATAGGCGACTTAGTTAAGTTAACGGAAGAAGACATCAAAGGCACTAAAAACATAGGCAGAAAAGCCATAGATGAAATAAAGAAAGCTCTAAAAGATATGGGACTATACCTAGGCATGGATATAGAAAGTAGGAGGTAAGATATGAGGCACAAAGTGAAGAAAAAACACTTCGACAGAACGAAGGAACAAAGGTTAGCCCTATACAGATCCTTAGCTATAGCTCTTATAATGGAAGAGAGAATAGAAACCTCTCTTCAGAGAGCTAAAGCTGTGAGATCCTTTATTGAAAAACTCATAACGCTTGGTAAGAAAGGAGATCTTGCGTCTAGGAGAAGAGCTCTATCTTTGCTCGCCAACAACAAGGTAGCTGTTAGGAAGTTGTTCGAAGACATAGCGCCCAGATACGAAGGTAGGAACGGAGGATACACTCGTATACTAAAGCTACCCCTAAGAAGGATAGGGGATGGTTGCGAGTTAGCCATCTTAGAGCTCGTAGAATGAAGGGAATTCTTGCCCTTCTTGTGAATCTTCTCATCATACTCGTATTTATTCACGCTATAGGTTCTTGGATACCTCAATTGAGGGAAAGTAGATTTTATGGTTTAATAGACAGTTTAGTTTCACCTATTTTGGAACCAATAAGGTCTGTGGTCAAACCCATAAACGGTATAGACTTTTCTCCTATGGTGCTTATTCTTATCCTATACATCATCAAGAGATCCCTTGGGGTCTAAAAAACGGTTGGATAACCTATTGGTGGAACTTGGTTACGCAAGTAGTAGAGAGAAAGCCCAGGCTTTAATTTTAGCTGGCGCTGTTGTAGTCAACGGCAGGCTTATTGATAAACCAAGCTACTTAGTCAAAGAAGGGGAGAACATACAAGTAAAAGAAAGGATAAAGTATGTATCCAGAGCTGGCTACAAACTTGAACACGCTATAGAGAGTCTTGGTTTAGATGTGAGAGGTTACGTGGTTTTGGATGTGGGGTCTTCTACCGGAGGCTTTACGGATTGCCTGTTGCAAAAGGGAGCCAGAAAAGTTTACGCTGTGGATGTAGGAAAAGCGCAGATGGACTACAAACTAAGGCAGGATAACAGAATTGTGCTTTACGAAGAAACGGATGCAAGATCTTTAACCACAGAAAACATACCAGAGAAGGTAGATCTCATAACAATGGATGTGTCTTTCATATCCGCAACTAAAATTCTTCCCCATGTGGTTCAGTTCTTGAAGGACGAAGGTGTATTGCTTGTTTTGGTAAAACCTCAGTTTGAGCTCGAACCTAAGAAAGCACCAAAGGGGATTGTCAGAAAGGACGAACACAAAAAAGAGGCTATAATTAAAGTAGCACAAGAGTTAGAAAAATTAGGATTTAAAGTTGCAAGAATTATAAAATCCAAACCAAGAGGTAGCAAAGGAAACGAAGAGTTTTTCTTGCTTGCAGGTAGACACCTAAGAGGCATAAATTTACAAGAAGAGGCAGAACGTGCAGTTACACAGGTTGTTTAAAGAAAACAAA
>JBEPZA010000156.1:0-1723 GCA_041641075.1 Aquificaceae bacterium
TTCATCCCCATTTTAGCTTCTCCTTGAGTATACTAAAGAAACTTTTGTTGGGATCTGGATACATGTAACAATAATACTGAGATTTCTTAATTAAAATCTTGTCACCTTTTTTTAAAGCAAAAACCTCTTGACCATCTAAAGTAAGGTATGCCATACCTTCTTGTGAATGATTTTCTAAGAGAAGTTCCATGTTATGAGGAAGTACTAAAGGTCTATTAGAAAGCGTGTGGGGACATATGGGAACGAATAAAATATCTTCCGAAAGTGGATACACAATAGGACCGCCGGAAGACAGAGCATAAGCAGTAGACCCAGTGGGTGTAGCGACTATTACACCATCACCGTAAACTTTGACAACGAGCTCATCATGTATATAAAGGGAAACTTCCACCATACGAGCTATGCTACCTTTAGACACCACTACATCATTAAGGCAAGTACCTATGTATATTTCTTCATGATCCCTCAATAAGTAGGCAGATATCATCATCCGCTTTTGTGGTGAAACAAGTCCTTTGAGAATTTTCTCGATAACTTCTGGCGCTCTCTCTTTTTCTACTTCCGTTAAAAAACCAAACCTACCCTCGTTTATTCCAACTAGTGGTATGTTTTTACCAAATGCATTTCTGGCAGCTGACAAAAAAGTCCCGTCTCCTCCTATAACGACTATTAAATCCGTATTTTCTAGATTAGGTTTTTTATCTTTCAAGTTGACGAAGAGCTCAACAGAGTTCCCCCACCTTACTAAAAAATCCCTTATATAGTTAGCAGTTTCTTTTGCCGAGTGTGTGTCTTTTATGAACAACAATACTCTTTTCATATAAGTTTGTCTATAATTTCACAAAGAACATGACCCAGGGTTATATGACATTCCTGTATACGAGCCGTATCGTAAGAAGGAACCACGAAGGAATAGTGTGCAATATCCACGACCTTTCCACCTTTTCTACCTGTAAAAGCCACAGTTGTGCATCCAAGATCATGAGCTGTAGATAATCCTCTTACAACATTAGGAGATTCTCCAGAAGTGGATATACCTATAGCTATGTCTCCGGGAGTAGCTAGGGCTTGTATTTGCCTTTCAAATATACTTTCAAAACCGTAATCATTCCCAACAGCAGTTAGTATGGAAGTGTCTGTGGTTAGAGCTAAGGCTGGGAGGGCTTTTCTTTCTTTCTTGAATCTTCCCACAATTTCTGCCGCTATATGCTGAGCGTCCGCCGCACTTCCACCATTGCCAAACAGTAGGATCTTATTTCCATCTTTGAGCGCTTGCGCTATTATCTGTCCCACCTCTACTATCTGTAGGGCGTAAGCCTCGACAAAAGACATTTTCAATTGAGCACTCTCTCTAAAAGCGTTTAACACAAGCTCAATCATTTTTCCTAAGATCTCCAACGGTGAAGCGGCGCATGAGATTGAAAAATTCTACAAGCTTTTGTTTATGATAATCTTCTTGGTGGTTTATAAACTCAAATAACTTTTTTATCCCAGGATCTTCGATTTGAGGAAGAAAATCCTTATACTCGTCCCCAGACCTTTGCTCGTAGGATATGCTTTCTTTAACTTCCTTTCCCAGATCCTTTGTTGGTTTTGGAGAAAGATTTGCGTTTATATCTGGCATACCATTGAGCTCTCCAATTTTTTCACCAATTTTACCCATATGAACCATGCTTTCTATGGCAAGATCTAACATTATGTCCTTGTAATCACAATTTTTAGA
>JBEPZA010000157.1:0-1692 GCA_041641075.1 Aquificaceae bacterium
TGGAAAGGGCTCAGACAGATACTCAAAAGGAGTATTATTCTTACTTGCTTATTAAGTACACGCAAGATTTAAACTTATTACCAGTTTACGGACACTATATAAGTCCTGATAATCTCATAAAGCTGTGCAGAGATGAACTAAAGACTAAAAACGTGATTGAGAGGTATAAGAAATGCTTTGAGGTTCACAAAGATGGTAGGTTTTTTAGAGGTATTTACGCAGTTATGGATTTAAGAGACAGGGAAACTAGGCGATGGATGGAAAATAAGATAACGGAGGTTAAGCTAAATAAGGAGTATGCTTACCATGCGATGGGACTTTTGTATTACCAATTAAATGAAGTGAGGAGATCTATACTCTTTCTCAACCAAGCGGGAAGGTTGGGACTTGCACCCCTTGCCAAAATATACATAAACACTGGAGATTTCCAAAAAGCAAAGGAGTATGCGGATAAAATAAGAGCGTATAGGGATCTCACTGACGAAGAGAGAGAGGTCCTGAGGTTTATGGATAGAACCTACAGAGGCAGAAATTAGATTATTAATCTATGCTCAAGCCTAGAGTAAGAGCTCTTAGTATAGAAGCTTTTGAAAATGGTTACTTGTTAGTGGACCCATACCAAATAAGCAAAGAGATTTTTGTAAGCGACTACGGCTTGTTTCTCCTTTCTTTGATGGATGGAACAAGGGATATTGACCAAATAAGACTTGAATTTACTAAAAAAACGGGCTTGTTGATAACACGTGAGGAAATAGAAAGATTTATTCACACCCTGAAGGAAAATCTCATGTTGGAGGATGAAAACTTCATCAGAGCCCTTGAGAAAAGAAAGGAAAAACTACTAAAGAATAACATCAGGGAACCTTATCACGTAAACGTTTGTTACCCCGGTAACCCAGAAGAATGCAAGGAGTTTTTAGTTTTAGGTGAAAAAGAAAAAAACATCTCACCTGTAGGTATCATATGCCCACATATGGATTTAAGAGTAGCCAAAGACACTTACTGGGAAGCGTATGGAAGGTTGAAGGAAGAAAAAGAACTTGTTGTTATTTTAGGTGTTTCCCATTACATGCACCAAATGCCCCTTTCTGTATTTCCCGCACACTTTCAAACACCTTTTGGAATCTTGGAAACAGACACAACTTTGGTAGAAAAGCTAAAGGCTTTATATCCCTTCGATATCACTTACGATGTTTTATCCTATGAAAAGGAACACTCCATAGAGTTTCAAACTTTGTATGTGAAGCTTTTGTATCCTAATGCAAAGGTGCTTGCGATGATAATTTCGTATGGAGACAAAGAGTTTCTGAAAAACGCAGCGGATACTTTCTTGAGAGCTCTAAAAGGTAAAGAGGAAAAGGTTTTATTTGTATCCAGTATAGACTTGAGTCATGTAGGTAAAAGGTTTGGTGATAGGGTAAGCTATGACACCTCTTACAGAGATATGAAGTATCTTGAGCTTATTGCAAAGATGCAAGGCGAGGAAGCCTTTGATCTTTTGGTGAGTGATAACAACTCTACACGAATAGATGGACAGTTTACTAATCTTTTCTTTTATTACGTGCTAAAAAATCTGGGAGTTAGACAAGGTAAACTTTTAGACTATAAGTTTCACCATGATATTGAATGGGATTCAAGGGTTTCTTACGCTAGCATGGCTTTTGTGTAATATAATAAAACCATGCTGGAAAG
>JBEPZA010000158.1:0-1683 GCA_041641075.1 Aquificaceae bacterium
AAAAGTAGAGGTGGTTTTTATTTAGATGCTCCTGTATTGGGGAGCGTAGTTCCAGCAAGAAAAGGTGAACTGACCATCTTGGTAGCTGGTGATGAAGAAAAGTTCAATGAGAACAAACTTTTGTTTGAAAAGTTCTGCAAAGCCATATTTTACGTAGGTAAGGCGGGAAACGCTACAAAGTTAAAACTCATAAACAACTTGGTGCTCGGAAGCTTCATGTTAGCTTTGGCGGAAGCTGTGGCACTTGGAGAAAAGGTAGGCTTTCCTAAGGAGCTCGTTGTGGATGTGCTTCAAAATGGAGCTGGAAAGTCTGCTATACTGGATGTAAAGAGAGAAAAACTCCTAAATGAGGACTTTGAAACCCATTTTTCTGTAGGTCTCATCCACAAAGACCTGCATTACTTGGATGACCTCATATACGGTATGGACGCTTTTAGTTTTCTCACCTCAAACGTAAAAAACGCTTATGCCATAGCTAAAAGCATAGGTTTGGATCATCTGGACTTTTCCGCCGTATACAAGATATTTAAATTACATGTATCCGGAGATTGAGTTTGTCAAAGGTATAAAGCACACAGCTCACGGGCTTAACTTTTATCTTTCCTTTTTTGATGATATAGCTAAGCTCATTCCAAGAGAAGATTACTGCTTCATAGTTGGTGGATGGGTAAGGGATAGAATCTTAGGCGAACCCATAGGTTACAATATAGATGTGGATCTTTTAGTTACGTGCGATCCAAGGGAGGTGGCCCAAAAGTTTGCACAAGCAATTGGAGGCTCTTACTTTGAGTTTGAAAAGAAAGGTCTAATAATAAAAAGACCTACCATAGCCACGGTGATTTTGCGTATCAGCCCTTACAAGTATAGGTTTGACTTTGCCCAGATAAAGGGGAAGGATATAGAAAAAGCCTTGGTGGAAGACTTAAAATCTCGTGATTTTACATGCAACGCAATAGCTGTAAGTATAGACGATGTTTTGAGCATAGGTGCAAAGCAAACCATACTCTACGACCCTACAGGTGGTATAGAGGATCTGGAAAAGGGAATACTTAGACCCGTATCCTTGAAAAATCTTGAAGAGGACCCAGTGAGACTAATAAGAGGTTTTAGACTTTCCGTAGAGAAGGATTTGGAGCTCACTCAGGACTTTTTGGAATTCACAAAAACCAAAGGCTACATCATCAAAAAAGCTCCACCTGAGAGAGTAAGTATTGAACTTTTCAAGATACTTAAAAACAACAAATCTGGAAAAATCATAAGAAAGCTATACGAAAGCAAGCTTTTAGAGTATATATTCCCAGAGGTGAGCGATTTTCGAAAGATACAAAATCAGGGTGAGAACCACGTATACCCATTGGATGAGCACGTGCTCAGAGTCTTAGAAGCTTTGGATGAGGTAATAGAAAATAGGCAAGCTTACATAAGCGAGGAGTTTTTAGAGGACTTTGGGCATATGCACTTTATGGGTGAGTTTTCGGATATAGAAGCACTCAAACTCAGCGCTTTGTTTCACGATATAGCCAAACCCGCAACCTTTGAGGTCAGAGATGGGAAAGTTACCTTCTACAATCACGATAAACTGGGAAGCCATATGGTAAGGGAAATAGGCAAAAGAATGAGATGGGGGAGCGATGTTACCAACTTTGTCTCAAAAATTGTGGAACACCACCTTAGACCCTTTTA
>JBEPZA010000159.1:0-1663 GCA_041641075.1 Aquificaceae bacterium
AGCAAGTTTACCGGTCCATGTGGAAGATTGGTGTGTTGCTTAGGATTCGAAAGAGATAACTACATAGTGAAAAACATCTTACCTGAAGTTGGCACACACATATGCTACCAAGGACAGGAAGTAAAAATACTTCACGTAGACCCTCTCAAAGAAACAGTTCTCTTAGATAAAGGCGAAAAAAGGGAAGAGGTTAAGTTAGATTTAATCTTACCTTCTGGATACAAAAATGCCATAAAAAATTGTAAGAAATGTAATTGCTGTAGAAGGACACAAAAAGAAGATGAAAATCTTGCAATCTTATACGAGTGAATTGAATAAGCTCTATATTTTTGAGTTACCAGACAAATTTACCATAGAAGCCGTTTTTTATAGAGGTGACACGCTTTGCGTGTCCACGCAAGTAGGATGTGCTATAAGATGCCCTTTCTGTGCTTCAGGTAGGTATGGCCTCTATAGAAACCTCAGTTGGGAGGAAATTTTTGGACAGTATGATATCCTAAAAGACACACATCCTATAAAAAGAATAGCCATAGCAGGTATAGGGGAACCTCTAATGAACTTTGAAGAGGTTTTGAAAGCTTTTTGGAAGTTTAAGGAGCTTGGTTTAAAAGTTTCTTTCTACACTACAGGATTTCCTGTAAAGTATTTGAAGGAGCTTATTAACCTTCCTCATAACGGAGTTACCATTTCTATACACTCTACAAATAATACGAAACGAAAAATGCTATTGCCTCATGCTGGTCCTATTGGAGAACTTGTGTCTGAATTGAGGAAGATTTTATCTGGTCTTCCTAATAAAAAAAGGAAAAAAATTAGCCTGGCTTACCTTTTGATAAAAGGTATTAACGACTCTATTGAGGATATTATTGATTTTGCCAAGTTAGTAAAGGAGCTTTCTCTTTCTGCAACCTTGTTACAGTATAATCAAACGAGTAATTTATTCAACTCTGTTGATGATGAAAGTTACGAAGAGATTTTTCTATTTTTGAGAAGTTTGGGAATTAGAGTTACGCTATCCACAAGGTTTAGAAAAGACAAGATAGGCGGGTGTGGGACACTGAGTATTAATAGGTCTTTATAATGTCAGATACAAGTTCGCTCGCTGTTTCTTCATTTTGAGAAATACAGGAGACAGGTAAAACTGCTACTTTTGCAACACCTTTTCTTAATATACCAATCTTTTCAGCAGAAGATTTAGAAAGATCTAAAATCCTTCCTCTTCTAAGAGGTCCTCTATCGGTAATACGAACTAAAACCTCTTTACCGTTGTCCAAATTCCTAACCAATACATACGAGTTTATAGGGAATATATTGGAAGCAGCAGTGTATTTGTACATATTGAAAATTTCTCCATTGGCTTTTTTCCTTCCGTGGAACTTTTCTCCATACCATGAAGCATAGCCGTATATAGGTTTACACTCCTCTGAGAAAGAGATAAATGCGAGCGCAAGTAGGAGAAATACGACTTTCATTAACCACCTCCTGCAAAAATCATACCAGTTAATGGTAACATATTAGACTTTTTGGTGTCAAGTTTAAAAAATGGTGGGCGATGGAGGACTCGAACCTCCGACCTCCATCGTGTGAGGATGGCGCTCTTCCTCTGAGCTAATCGCCCTTTTTAAATTAAATTATAAAACTCTTCAACCTTTTTTATTGGATC
>JBEPZA010000160.1:0-1657 GCA_041641075.1 Aquificaceae bacterium
CGACTTAAAATAGCTTCTTTAAGCTCTTTTGGAGTAGATTTTCTGTCCTCTCCCCAGTGTTGGCTATTGCTTAGTATATACATGTAACCGTTTAGGTCTTCAACAACCTGTAAACCTGTCGCTTCAGCTCCTGCTGGAAGGGAAAGAATCCGCACCAACTGCTTTGTGTCCACATTGTATGCCCATAGGTAATTGTTTAAACGAATTGTGGAGTCCTCTCCAATAAACAATGTGCGTAGCTTTTCTGAGTAAAAGATGTTATCAGGGTTTGCTATCCTTTCCTCATCTGCAAGGTTTCCTTTTTCGTCAGGACTGGATAAATCCCTTCCAAGCAACATGGGAGATTCTACATACATATTCTTTGCTACCCAATCGGATCGCATGGTTTCGTCTTTTGATAGGTCTAAGGTATACACAGCTCCTGCCTTGAGTTTGGGTAAGGCTATGTGGTTTGCTGGCTCGTCCTTGTTGTCCAACATTCCATTGTCTATGGAAGACATAGCTATGTAGAGTTTTTTATCTTTTGCGTTGATGGCTATTCCTTCCATCTTCTCAAATTCCGTGGTTGCTCCTAAGTAAGCGGCATATCGCCTTGTTTCCAAGAAAGCCGCAGCTTTTTCCATACCTGGTTTGAGCCTTAGGCATTCATCGAAGTTAGAACCGCCTCTAATGTGCTTGTAACCAGAAGGACAGGACTTTGTGTTCTTATCAAAAGGAGCGTTATCCCATATGTCATTAAAGCTTATTCCAGATTCTATAAGCTTTAGGACTTCATCGTTGCTTGCATGTCCTAGCTTAATCCACTCAAGTCTTGCCCTTCCACCGTTCTCTGCAGACTCTTGTATCCACTTGGCAGCATACAAAGTTCCAGAGGACAAATCTCCAGGTCTATCCGCTACAAACATCAAAAGCATGGTGTAAGTTCCATCGTCACCCATGTAAACAGTTCTCTTGTCTGGCATCACAATAGCTTGCTCAAAGGTCCCTCTCCCCATAGCGTAGTGTTTTTTTATAGTGTAAGAGCCATCCTCTTTAACGGAAACTTCAAAAATCCTTCCGTAGTGGTATGGATTTGCTTGCTTTTCCCCTTTAAAATACAGGTCCGTTAGTGCTTTCAAACCACCTATTGTCCTTTCTTTGTGTCTCGGAGACAGAGGATTAAATATGAGGTCATAGTCCTCTTCTCCACCTAAGTGCGTATTCCACGGAGTTTGGGAGCCAAAGCACGTTATCCACACTCCATTCACGCTTGAAGTGTCTATGTGTTTTTGATTAACTGCAATGAGCTTTCCTGTTTTTTTGTCTTGCTTTAGTTCTGTCAAGGTAAGGGGAGATGGTGCTCTTGTGTGCCACTTTCCAGCCTTTGATGCTTCTCTTACTTCTTCTCCACTAGAGAGTAACCAGTCATATTCGTAGTGGGTAATTAAAAAGATTTTATTTCCTACCTTAAGAAGGCTATTAGCGTCCGGTGTTTCAAATATTACATCCTTTCCGTATGGGTCTTTTATGGGTTCCATTTTGTAGTTGAGAGCTTGTCCAGCTAAAAAGGGATTGTTACCTACCTTATCCAATACGCTAAACAGGACGTTATACTGCAAAGGATACTCCTTTACCTTTCCGTTAGAGTATACAAATCTTATTTTTGACTCTGTGTAAA
>JBEPZA010000161.1:0-1628 GCA_041641075.1 Aquificaceae bacterium
TATCCCTCTTTTACCTTGTCCTTCTTTTCTTCTTCTGTTTCACCGGATAGAGCCTTCTTAAAGTTTCTTATACCTTCACCTAAACCTTTGCCAAATTCTGGTAGTTTCGAAGCACCAAATACAATAAATACAACCACAAGTATTAGCAAAAGTTGCCAAGGTAAAGGAAAGTGCATGTTTATAACCTCCTTTCTTAGTAAAATATTATAATCTAACGATTGACAAAAACAAGTTTATGTCTTAGATTTTTATGCAAGACTCTTGAAGGAAGTAATGCCATCTTCCAGAGGGAGTTTTAAGTAACTCAAAGGAGGTTTTATTCAGTCATGGCGTACAGAGGCACAGTCAAGTGGTTCAGCAAGGAAAAGGGTTATGGCTTCATAACTCGTGATGACAATCAAGGGGACGTATTCGTCCACTTCTCATCAATACAGCAAAGAGGCTTTAAGACACTACAAGAAGGTCAAAAAGTGGAGTTTGAAATAGAACAGGACTCAAAAGGACCAAGGGCTAAAAACGTAAAAGTTCTAAGCTAACGTCTCTGGGGCTTTTGCCCCGTTTTACAATCTATTTATAATTTTTCTAATGCATCTTTGGGAGATTTACCGAGGTAGGGACTACAACATAATTCCCACGTTGGATAGGATACATAGAGCAGTTGAGTGCACAGGTCTCTCTAATCCATCCTTTTTTTCCTTTCAAGTAGGTGGGACAAATGGTAAAGGTTCCACATGTGCCTTTTTGGAAAGCCTTCTAAGGCATCACGGTTACAAAACAGGGTGGTTTGTTTCTCCTCACCTCTTTCAGGAAGCAGAAAGATGGAAAATAAACGCTCAAAATATCCCAGAGGATACTTTAAGTTACTACGTAAATGATCTTAAACCTATTTTTGAAAAATTTAACCTTACCTACTTTGAAGCTTGCACTTTGATAGCGATGAAGTATTTTGAGGACGAAAAGGTAGACTTTGCTGTATTTGAAGTGGGAATGGGTGGCAGGTGGGACGCTACAAAGGTATGCAATCCCCAAGTGTGTTGTATAACCAACATAGGTAGGGACCATGTTAAGTGGTTGGGAAACTCTCCAGAAGAAAGAGCAAGAGAAAAGCTGGGAATTTATATAAAAGGTAAACCTTTGATTTTGGGAAGTATGCGTTATCCTCTGTATACAACAGCTTTAGAAGTTTGCAATGTGGAAGATTTGGTGGTTGCTGGTTTGGATTTTCAAGCCTTTGGTAATGTGGAGAGGGAAAAAACATACTTGAGCTTCTACGCTTACAAGGACATAACCTTTAAGGATTTACCGCTTGGTCTTTGGGGCAAGTGGCAAATAGACAATGCAAGCTTAGCTTTAACTGTAGCGTCGCAGGTTTTAAAGCTTCAAGAGGAAAAAGTAAGACAAGCCCTTTCAAAGACACGTTGGGAAGGTAGGATGGAGATAGTGAGAGAAAAGCCTCTACTTATTTTGGATGGAGCGCACAATCCAGATGGTGTAAGGTTAGTAGTTGAAAACCTAAAAAAGCACTTTAACGACATAAAGCCCCTCTTTACTGGGCTAAAGGACAAAGAATGGAAAACCAATATGCAGATTCTTAAGGAACTTTCCCAAACCATATACCTTGTGAAACT
>JBEPZA010000162.1:0-1598 GCA_041641075.1 Aquificaceae bacterium
ATTACATCAAACCTTTCCATTTATCTTCCTTATTAAGATTTTTGATGGTTTAAATACAATAGTGTATCTACTTTCTATATACATTTCTACACCCGTTTTTGGATTCTTTATAAATCTACCATTCTTCTTTTTAAGTTTAAAGTTTCCAAAACCCCTAAGCTCTAATTTACCGTGGTTTATTGTAAGATCTAATATTTCGTCAAACACCATGTTTACTATTTTTGCAGCAAGCTTGATGTCTATTTGGTGATCACGCGAAAGCCTACTTATTATTTCTGACTTTGTCATCCTTTTCCTCTACATATAGACTCCTGACTCTACTGTTTTTACCTATTGCAATTGCCCTATCTTCCCTTTTGTAGTAAACAATTTCGTCACCTTCCACAAAGTTTGTCCCTTCTTCAACCTTGGCATTCCCCAATAAGATTAGAGTTTCTGACTTTAGATCGTACTGCGCTCTATCAGCTCTACCCTTTCTTATTCCCTCCACGTAGGACACATTGCCTACAGCTTCTATTTTGCTTGCTTTTTTGTTTTCATCAAGGTATACAATTAACCTATCTGCCTTCAACAAAGCTTGACCACGTGTAGCCTTCACATTACCTATGTAGGTTATGGTGTTTCTTTCGTATTCCATTTTGTTTGCTTCCACAAGTATACCCTGTTGACCAAAGGATAGACCTATTAACAGAACAAAAAATATAAAGATTCTCATCTTATCTCCGTATCTACTTTATTAATTATAACCTTTTGAGGTCTAAGATGTATGATGTAACCTTTTCCACGAATAGTCTTATCTTCGCTTCTTGCGTATACGTAGCCTTCTCCACTTATTAAGCTATTCTTAAGGTCTATATCAGCCACATCAGTTTCTATATAAATATCGTGTGACTCTAGAAGGACATTCCCTTCCAGTTTTCCTAAACCTGTGGATTTGTTCAGTATACCTTTATCCGCTTTTATCGTTTCACCTTTATTTGAAACAAAGACTGGTTCCTGCAATTTGACCCAGTCCCTTTCCATCTCGATAATTTTTCCCTTAACAATCCATTCAATACCAGATTTACCGTATACTTTTACTTGTGTATTTTCAAATAAGCTTGTGTTGACAATTTCTTCGGATACAGACTCTATACCCCTGTGTCTGCTCTGCACGAACATATTTAGCAAAAAACCTACAAAAATAACGAACAAGCTAAAAAGGACCGTCCTAATCATTAAACCCCATCAACCAAATTATTTAAAACTCCAGATAGGTCAAGAAAGAACTCTATGGCTTCCCTCAAAGCTCCTTCTCCACCTTTCGCCTTGGTAACATACAAAGCGTGTTTCTTAACCACAGGATGGGCATCCTTTACTGCCATAGGGAAGCCTACACGCTTTAGAATGGGCAAATCCACGTAATCATCTCCTATGTAGGCCACGTTTTCGTAACTTATGTTTCTTTTCCTTAATATTTCCTCAAATACAACAAGCTTTTCCGTATGCCCCAGATGGATTTCTTCTACCCCCAACTCTGTTAGACGCCTCTCCAAAGCAGCTGATTTTCTTCCGGATATTACGCCGCTCGGTATACCTGCCATCTGAAGAAGCTTTAT
>JBEPZA010000163.1:0-1544 GCA_041641075.1 Aquificaceae bacterium
ATTGTGTTTACAGAAATCATGGAGCATCACGATGGAGCATACCTAAAGGCTACCTTTAGAAATGCTGTAGATAACGCTTATGCGGAAAGGTACGTAAGCATTAGAAGTTCTGGAAGAGTGGAGATAACGTACGCTTTCTTTTTGAATGCGGACAATGTAAATATAAGAGTGGAAAGAAGGCCAGATGGCAGGTTTTTAGCCTTCTATAAGGCTTTATGAAAGTGTTTGTATCTGTAGCAGAAAGGTCAGCGAGCAATTACTTATATAACATTTTCAAGGGCGTAGAAGGTATAGATTTTTGGGGCATAACTGATGAGAGATTGGAATCTATAGGCTTTAGGAGTTTTGGAAAGTTAGAAGATTTTTCTGTGATAGGTATATGGGAAGCATTACCTAAAATTCCTAAGGTGTTAAAGTTTTACAGAGACTTTGAGAGATACATAAATGAGTTTGACATTTTAATTGTTTGTGACGCGCCAGCCTTGAATATACCTCTTTTGAAGAGAGCAAAAGGTAAAGTAAAAAAAATCATTTACTTTATATCTCCACAAGTTTGGGCTTGGAAAGAGGAACGGGCAGAAGTTATTGCAAGGTATGTAGACCATTTGATAGTTCTTTTTTCCTTTGAAGTAGAGTTTTACAAAAAGTATGCTAAGGAAAATTTCCATGTTCACTTTGTAGGCCACCCACTGGTTGATTTGGCAAAACCTAGTCTAGGAGAAAAGGACTTTAAAGATTTCTTAGGCATGGATAGCTATATTGCCATATTACCTGGAAGCAGGTGGTCAGAAATAAAAAGACATGTTGGGTATGTAAAGGAAGCATACAAAAAGCTTTGGAAAGAGTTTAAATTACCAGCTGTTATACCAACCTTTGATACATTTAAAGCTTTTATAGAACAAAACACAAAGGATCTTCCTATAAAAGTTATAACTCCAAAGGACATAACTACACCATCTTACAATACGATGGCTTATGCTGAAATATCTTTGGTAGCAAGTGGAACAGCTGATTTAGAAGCTAGTTTACTTGGTAGTCCTCACGTAACTTACTACAGAGTTAACCCCTTAACATACTGGATAGGCAGAAAATTAGTTAAAGTTCCATACGTGTCTCTTACCAATCTTATTCTAGGCAAGAGAGCTATTCCCGAAGTAATACAGCTAAGCGATAAAGAGCTTTACGAAGAATCAAAGAAAATACTAATTGACGCGCGTATAAGAGAGTGTATGCTTCAAGACTTTAATCAATTAAGAAGTTCATTGGGAAAAGAAAGAGTTTTGGACAAACTAAGAGGGTTGTTTTTAGAGATTATTCTACACTAACTGTGCTTTAAGTTTTTCCTCTATATCGTGTTCAATGAGCGCACCTATCAATTCATCTAGGTCTCCCTCTAATACCTGTTGAAGTTTGTAGAGGGTTAGGTTCACCCTATGGTCCGTGACTCGCCCCTGCGGGAAGTTGTAAGTTCTTATCTTTTCGCTTCTCTCTGCCGTTCCAACTTGTTGCTTTCTCTCTTTTGCTAATTGTTCTTGCTTTTGGCT
>JBEPZA010000164.1:0-1544 GCA_041641075.1 Aquificaceae bacterium
CTGCCTTTCCTCTGTGGTCATCTCTGTCTATGAGAGAAGCTTCTATTTCCCTTTCTGTTGGTGGTCTCTTCATTGCAGTCCTTACACCGTATATCTTTGCAGGAGGAACAGAGGCATCATCATCTATGGTTACAACAGCATCCAAAGCCATTACCTTTGGTTTACCATCTACATCACATATAGCTAAAGGATTAATTTCTAAAAGCCTAGCTTCCGCTTCCCAAAAGGCTCTGTACATATTGGCAATGATTTCCGAGAGTTCCCTTAAAACACTCATATATTCCTGTGGGAAACCTAGTTCAAGAAGGTAATTCCTTACCATATGGGGATACAAACCTTTAAGAGGGTTTATTGGCCATGAGCGCACCTTTTCAGGTGGGACCTCTTCTATGTCCATTCCACCTTCCAAACTCAATGTCAAAACTGGAGCTCTCACTTCGGTGGAGTAAGTTATAGAGGCGTAAAGCTCTTTTAGAATATTCGCTTTTTCAGCTACAATGACTCCTACTGGCATTTCACCGTAGACTGGGTATTGAAGAAGAGCTTGAATAGTTTCTATTGCTTCTTCTGGAGTTTTACAGATTTTTACTGCTCCAGCCTTTCCCCTTTTGCCTACCAAAACTTGTGATTTGACAACACATGTCCCCAACTGATTTACAAAGTTTACTACCTCATCATTCACGTGATCCGTAAACATAAAGCGAGGCGTAGGTATCCCGTACTTTTGGAATATCTTTTCATAAGCCTCATACTCATATAAATTCATGCTTGCCCCCGCAAAGTTTTTGAGAGTGTATTTAATTATACCATATTACCCGCCAATTACCAAAATACTGCTAGGACGCTTTATTCTAGGAACTACAATTTCCATCACCCTAAAGTAATGGACCATATTGGAAGTCTCTACGTATGCCAAGCTTATATCCAATCCAACTACTATATCTACGTTTTGAGGACCAGATGATAACAATACTGCTTTACCTTGAGGCATTATAGGTGTGTAGAAAACATCGGAAACGATCTTCTTTATCTGTTCAATTTCCAAAAGTCCCGTGTTATGGTAAACCCTGTTTAATTTAAAGTAGTCCTTCGGATTTAGCAGTAAGTAATAAGGACCAAAAAACCCCGCCTCGGACAGTTTGGCTATACCTAAGGAAACATCATTGAAAGCATTACCTACCACATCCCAATCGCTCATGGACATAGTTTGCCGACCTTCTACAGTTAAAAGACCCTCTATCTCCAACTTTCTGTCCCCATGGATTATGAGGGTGTCTTCTGCTACGGCGGTAGCAAAAGCTGCTGCAGCTGCTGTAGATGTGTCTATAGGAAGGTTAAATTGTCTGTAGTATTCTAAGTCACGCCACGTTATGGTAAAAGGTTTGTATATTGTGGGCATAGTTACATACTTTCTTTTTCCAACTCTTACAGGTTCACAGCTTTGAACTTCTTCACCGGGTTTTACCTCACAACTTCCAGGCTCCACACCATAGTAAACATCGTAAGCTACGACTTGATGACCTGCACCAATTGGACCAGTAACT
>JBEPZA010000165.1:0-1527 GCA_041641075.1 Aquificaceae bacterium
TACTATATTTTTTACGTTTTGGTTTCCCAGTTTAGTTTTTGTTTGACCCTCAAACTGTGGTTCTGGTACTTTGCATGAAATCACAGCCACAAGACCTTCCCTTAGGTCTTCACCTGTAAAGGATTCTTTGAGCTCTTTTTGTAGCTTTATGTTGGGCAAGACTTTCATAACTGCCTTTGTTAGACCGCTCCGGAAGCCCGTAACGTGCGTTCCACCTTCGACGGTTTTTATGTTATTTACAAAGGATTCCACAGATTCCCTGTAATCTCTTGTGTATATAAAGGCTATATCTACATTAACATCTTCCTTCTCCGAAGATATACGAATGACCTGGTCAAAGAGTAAATCTTTTCCTGTAGAAAGGAACTTTGCTAACTCCTCTATACCCCTATCAAACTTGTATATAACGTCTTTAGAAAATCTTTCATCTATTAAACGAAATGTGCACTTTGGATTGAGATAAGCAAGCTCTCTTACTCGTCTTTCGACTATATCGAACTTTATTTTTGTTGTCTCGAATATTTGACTATCTGGTTTGAAAGTTACCTTTGTCCCCCTCTTGCTCGTAATACCTACCTCCTTTAATGGATATAGAGGATTTCCTCTTTTGTACTCTTGCTTGTGTATTTTTCCATTCCTGTATACCTCACATATTAACCACTCAGAAAGAGCATTTACAACGGATGCACCGACACCATGAAGACCACCAGAGTATTTGTAAACCTTTTTGTCAAACTTCCCACCGGCTCCAAGCATGGTAAAAACCATCTCAACAGCGGGAATGCCTGTTTCTGGATGTATATCCGTTGGTATTCCTCTCCCATTATCCTCTACTGTTACGGATCCATCTAAATGAATTATTACGGTGATGCTATCGGCATAGCCTGCCATATGTTCATCAACTGCGTTATCGAGAATCTCCCATATGAGATGATGAAGACCCCTTTCTCCTATGTCACCGATGTACATAGATGGTCTTAAACGGACATGTTCAAGACCAGTAACAGCTTTTATATCTGTGGCTTGATATTCTTGAGCGTTAGTTCTGTGCTGTTTTTCCATAGCGTTTTTGAAAACACCCCCAGCGGGATTTGAACCCGCGATCTCCGCCTTGAAAGGGCGGTGTCCTAGACCTGGCTAGACGATGGGGGCTAATACCTAAATTATTATATGCAAAAGTTCTTGCTTTTGTCAAGATCTTTGTCCAATAAAATTATACTAATAATTCAGCATAATCTCTGCTTAGCTTGAACATCCTTTTAGCCAAGTCCGCATACCTGTCCTTGTCCTTAACCATCGGGTCCTTGAGCATAAAGCTAAAAACCTTTCCTCTCACGTAAGCTCTGTAACACTTAAAGAAGGGTAAAAGAATCTCAAAATGTGGGTCGTTGGAGAGCTCTCTATATCGCTCTTCGTAAACCTTGGACAGATGCCTTTTGCCCCAAAAATCCAACTCCATAGATAAAAAGCACATATCGTTTATAACATCACCGCATCTGAATCTATCGTTAAACTCTATACAATCAA
>JBEPZA010000166.1:0-1524 GCA_041641075.1 Aquificaceae bacterium
ATACATAGTCTATCAGGTTATTCGAGGTCAAGTTGACAGCGGCCACGAGAATTGTTAAAAGTTAAAAAGGCACCAACAAGCTTTAATACAAAAGCTATTCCTAAAAGTTCGCCTTCTTTCTCTGGATGTTTCACAAGCTCCCTTACTACAATACCATCGAGTCCTAAAGTAGCAAAAGCGCTGAATAAACTAACAAAGCTTTGAGCATAGCTAAGCAGTCCAAATCTTTCTGGACCTAGATATCTTGCTATCCAAACACCTATAAAAAACCTTATTAACATGCGCAGAATTCTTTCTATTAATACCCACGTAACATTTGTCAGATAGTGGCGGAGAATTGGAAGATTTAGAAATGCTAATTTTTTTGTTTAGCATAGGTAACTATTTCCACAAACCTACGTCAAAACTGGAGTAACTCTTCATCATTATGTAGAAATAACCTTGATCACCCTCTCGATACCTTCCTTCAATCCTACTTTAGGTCTTCATCCAAGGGAAAAGAGCTTGGAAACGTCCAAGAGCTTTCGAGGTGTTCCATCGGGTTTTGTTCTGTCAAACTTAATATCACCTTCAAAGCCTACAACCTCTCTTATAAGCATTGCCAAGTCCTTTATCTTTATGTCTTCTCCACACCCTACGTTTATAAAGTAATCAAAGAGGGAAAGCCTTAAAAAGTCCTTTGCATCCAAGTTCTCCATCACAAACAAACTGGCGTCAGCCATATCGTCCACATGCAAAAACTCCCTGTATACTTCACCTGTCCCCCAAACGTATACGTAATCTTTTGTAACCCCTACGTAAGAGAGAACCTTTTGGATGGATTCTTTGTCTTGCAAGTCCACCTTTTCATCCAGTCCAAAACCTATTTTATACTTTCGTAAATTTTGGACTATCCTTTCCCAATCACCTTCCCTCAGCAGTTTGGCAAGGTAAAACTTTCTTATAAGAGCTGGTAGAACGTGGGATGTTTCAAAGTTAAAGTTGTCCCTCTCTCCATAAAGATTGGTAGGCATCACAGATACAAAGTTGGTTCCATACTGTTCGTTGTAGTATCTACACAGCTTTATGGCAGATATCTTTGCTATGGCATAGGGTTCGTTTGTTGGTTCAAGGGTAGAGGTAAGCAGATACTCTTCCTTCATAGGTTGTGGGCTGTGTTTGGGGTATATGCACGATGAGCCAAGGTTTAAAAGCTTCTTAACACCGTACTTGTAAGCTGAATGTATAACATTTAAGGCGATAGCCATATTGTCGTATATGAACTCCGCTTTGTAGGTGTTGTTTGCAAGTATGCCTCCAACCTTTGCGGCGCACAAGAAAACCCAATCAGGTCTTTCCTTTTCGAAAAACTCTTCCACATCCTTTTGTCTTCTCAGATCAAGCTCTTTGCTGGTGCGTGTGACTATGTTTGTGTAGCCTCTCTCCTTGAGTAGCTTCAGGATTGTTGAGCCTACAAGTCCTGTGTGCCCAGCAACGTAAATTTTTAGAGATTTTTTATCAACCATCACTCTGTCCTCGCTACAA
>JBEPZA010000167.1:0-1522 GCA_041641075.1 Aquificaceae bacterium
AGCAGTATGGATGCCAAAACTGGACCTATGCAAGGACTCCATCCAAAGGCAAAAAATACTCCCACAAAAAAAGCTCCCAAGATACCAAATTTATTACTACCTGTTAACTTCATTTGTCTGTATAACACGTTGTGAAAGTTTAAGTTATACAGCACCAAAACCACAAAAAATATAAGAAGCATGCCAACTAAAACATCTTTTGAGATGTAACCAAATCTATAAAGCCCTAGCAAGGCTATTATTGTTACAAAAGCAATAATCAAAAACTCCTTTAAGAAGCTCTTCCTCAGAAAAACTCCGGCAAAGTGAAGACCAAAGAAGACCACCAAAGCTCCACCTATCTGGGAAATTATGTATTTGTATTCTCTCAGTAATTGTCCTACTGTGGTTGCACCTGCTCCAAGTAGCGAAAATACCAAAGAAAAACCTAGAACAAATAAAACACTTGCCAAAAATACCTTCCAGTTAAACCCCTTAGAAGAGGTAGAGGAAATCCCAGAAATGTATGCTATGTATCCAGGAATTACGGGTAATATACAAGGAGATAAAAAAGCCAAAAGCCCACCGCTAAAAGCTATGAAAAGTGATATTTCTTGCATAATACATAAATTATTAAGCATTAAAAACTAAAATTTTATTTGACATAAATCATATTTAATTTTTCATATACTTGATGTTAAAATTAGCCCAAAATGAAAAAAGTTTTACCTATTCTTCTATCTCTTTTGCTAACTGTAGTAAGCTTTCAAAGTAGTATTCATGAGCATGAAGACCACAAAACCCACTTAGATTGTGCTTTATGTATACTGCAAAATTCTCCCCAAGAAGTTAAGGATACAAAGCTCGAGTATAAATACGTTTATGTTGCGGTTGTTTACATAGAGGAAGAAAAAGAAAAACCAAGCCCAAAGGTTACATACAGTCCAAAAGCATCCGCTAGGTCACCTCCTGTAGTGTAACAAACTCTAACAGAAAATTCTAAAAACTTTACAAAACAAAAAACTACAGGAGGTGTTAACATGAGAAAATTAGCGCTACTGAGTGCATTATTTACCTTTAGTTTTGCTTACTCTCAAGAAAGCATAGAAAGCCTAAAGAAACAATTAGAAGAGCAAAGAAAATTAATACAAGAGCTTGAGAAAAAAATTCAAGCTTTAGAAAAATCCTTAGAAAAGGAAAGAGCTCAAAAGGAAGTAAAAACACCGAAGGAAGACAAAGTAACCAAACCAGCCGACAGAACGCTTGAACTCAAAAATAAATTCGGAGAAAAAAGACAACCTTATGCACTTTTTACTCAACCTAGCTTCATGCCTAATATATCGCTAATAATAGACTCTTCGTTTGTTAGCAGAAACATAAGTGATAAAAGTTACGAAGAGCGAGGCATCCCTGGCTTTTTCCACGCACATGGTCACGGTCACGATCATGGGCATGGATTAAACACCAAAAAAGGTTTTAACTTCAACTATGCCGAACTATACTTCTATGCACCGGTGGATCCTTACTTTGATTTATACGCCAC
>JBEPZA010000168.1:0-1510 GCA_041641075.1 Aquificaceae bacterium
TGAAAACCATATGGGAAGATATAGCGGATAACGTGTTTAATCCCAATCCTTACTACCAGCAGGGAGGTGACTTTCCAAGGATCACAGGTGCTGATATAGTCTTCGAGGTAAATGCTCCAGCGGGAAGTAGAATAAAGAACGTGAGCATAAAAGGTAAGGAATTAGAACCAAACAAAGAGTATTTGATTGCAGTATACGGAGCTCCGCCTCCTCCAGCGGATGTGATAGTAAAAGATGCAAAGCCCCTTCCCGTATATGACATACTCATCAACTACATCAAAAAAGTTAAGAATGTATATGTAGATCCTAAACCTAACGTGCGCTTCGTAGATAGAAACTACAAATCACCAGAAGAAGTATACGGAAAGATAACAAGGAGTTGAGCATGATTAAACTTATTACATCTATAATATTCGCTCTGTGTTTTTCCTTTTCCTTTGTGTTTTCTGCAGATTTGTTACAAGCTTTCTTTCCTACCTATACGCTAAAGGAAAGAAACTTTGAAAAAGCTGTGGATGATATTAAAAACTCTCTAGAGGCGCAGGGTATAAAGGTATACAGGATACTAAAAATCTCAGAAGCTCTGAAAAACAGAGGTGTAGAGTTTACCGATTACTATGTGATATTTGCATGCCAGATGGAAAATATGGATAAAATCCTGACAAAAGCTCCAGCTCTTTCTAATCTTATACCATGTAGCTTACCTGTCTACAGAGATAAAGATGGATTTATTAAAGTATCTACGATTAATGGCACACCTTTCCTTGCTAAGTATGGTAAATTTTTGAGCCCTGAGGAAAGGATGGCTATTGTCTCTACTTATAGGAAACTTAGGTATAGTTTGAACAATTTGAGTGTGGGACAGGTAAGACTTCAAAGAATCCCTGCACCTATGGAAGAATTAGTAAGCGAAGAGGTTGTGAAGAACATAACCTACGATGAATTTAGAATGCTCTTTGAGTCTTCATTAAACGGAGCCAATATGAATGTTTTAGATACAATAAAGGTAAGCCAAGAGCCTAGATTTGATATATTCCTTGCGTGTAACTTATCCTACGGTGAAAGTATCTTTAAGAGTCTGCCCCAGTTTGGAGCTTTAGCTCCCTGTAGAATCTACACCCATGAAACAAAAGAAGGCATAAAAGTGGGATACATAAACATGAAACTATTCTCTAGAATGTATAGACCTTACTTGAGTGGGGATGCTATTAAAATCTTTGAGCAAGCCGAGGAGGACGTAAAGAAAGCTATACAAGAAGCCGGGAGTAATTAATAAGAAACATTCCTGCGCCTTGACCCTTCTTACAAGGGCGCTGAGCTTTGTCTTCTTTGCTTTTGAAGCTTCAGAGAAGCTCTTCAAAACGAATCACCTAAAAAACGACCCAGTCCTACCTTGCATTGCCTTTATTTGATTTTAATCAGATTGCAAATCATTTTCATTTGGTTATAATACTACATATCAAAATACTTAAAAGGAGGTAAGCATCATGGAAGCTCTAAAGGTAGGACA
>JBEPZA010000169.1:0-1507 GCA_041641075.1 Aquificaceae bacterium
TAAAAAAACCATGCATAGTGGTTGGGACAAAGATAGATAGCTTATCTGACAAAGAGTATATGCACCTTCTGGAAGAGCAATTTAGTAAAATAGGTTTTAAATTTATAGCTGTATCCGCTGTAACTGGAGAAAATATTGATAAACTTAAGGAGTTATTATGGAGTGAGTATGAAAAGACTAAAGATAGTACCAAAGGGTTGGGATTATCCAGAAGAGGTTGAAGAGCCCGAGTTTGAAGAGACGGAGCAGTTTGTAGAGTTTCTTGAGGAAGTTGAGCCTTACTGGGGAACTTATAAGGAAGGGATTCAGATAGCCTTTATAGATGGAGTGAGGCGAACTGAGCTCGCATGTAACATTGAAGAAGAAGAAGAAAATAAGGGAGAAGGTATTTTTGTATCCTTAGGAGCGGGAAGGCTCGTTGTTAAACTAGGTAGGCTAAATCTTCTTCGTCAATCCATCCTTGACACCAAGGTAGAAAGGTTCTTGGTAGTTAGAGGGGAAACGGAACTACCTAAAAGTATCAGTATAGATAAATTGAGATTTAACATAATACATGCTAACGACGATGAACCTACGCTGAAGGTAAACAAAATAATGAGAGAAAAGTTAGAAAGTAGCGTAGCCGGAAAAGCTTGCCAAGATTTAAGTGTTGACTTAGTCATCTGTGACGGTCCACTTAGCTATAAGTTGGAAAATACACGTTGTATAGGTCTTATCAAAAACATTAAAAAACTTTACATACGTCCGGAGAATCTCAAAATTCTAAAGGAACTCAAAAAAGGTCAAAGAACCCCAATAATAAGGATAAGTAAAGGTGATACAGAAAAATACACGTGGTATGTAAAGCTGATAGAAGACGATTATGTAAACTCTCTGGTGAGACTCGAAGTGTTCGCTCATAATGATTTAGAGAAAGTTATAAGCATTGCGAATCTAACTGCTGGCATACTGCCTGTTTTTGCCAGTAGACCTTATATGGACAAGCGTGCTCCGCAAAATTTGGCACCTATAAGGAGTCTCGAGAACGCACTTAGATACCATCTTGGCAACTACAGAATAATAAGAAACAAAATATGGAGTTACATACAGAGTATTTTTAATGCTTAATGTTCTCTTGATAGTAGCCTTTGGGTATACTCTAAAAAAGCTAAAACTCTTCAGGGAAGATAGCGCAAGCGCTCTAATATCTTACGTAATAAATTTTGCTCTTCCTGTGCTTGTGTTTAAATCCATGCATAGCTTAGGTATAGGTAATCACGTATCTAAAATTACACTCTCAGCTTGGATAGTGATTGTTCTGTGTGTCCTTATATCCTTCGTAATTGGCAAGGTTCTAAGAATGGAGAGTAAGACTTTCAGATCTTTTATACTTGCTTCTTCCTTTGGCAACACGGCTTTTTTAGGTTACCCTATAACTTACAGTTACTTTGGAGATCAGGGACTTTCTTATGCCATTATTTACGATAACTTAGGTTCCTTTCTTCTGGTGTCTTCTTTGGGAGTAGCT